>DMTG01000268.1 GCA_003477345.1 Succinivibrionaceae bacterium
ATCAGTCAGATGGTGGCCTCTGTCGAAGCTGAACTGGGGATAAAAATCTTCAACCGTTCGCGAACCGGCATCACGCTCACGCATGAGGGCGCTGAGCTTTTTCCCTTTATTGAAAGAGCCATCTATCAGTATCGTGCGGTAAAGGAAAGAGCGCTTGAGATAAGAGGGCTTGAAACAGGTACCGTCAGAATGGGCACTCCCGGCAGTATTTCAGCTCACTGGCTGCCGGGACTTATAAAGGAATTTAAAGAGAAGCATCCTGGCATTGAATTTGTAATCAGTCAGGGTGACTATATCTCGATTGCTCAGTGGGTAGAATCGGGAGCCATTGATTTTGGCTTTGTAAACACCCAGGCAATTTCTACTTCAGAGCTGCACAGCAGGTTCATAAAGGCCGGCAGAATGCTGGCAATCCTGCCGGAGGAGCATCCGCTTGCAAAGCATGAGGTCGTGCTTTTAAAAGATCTGGCCTCAGAGCAGTTTATTCTGCTTGAGGAAGGCGGCTATTCTGAGCCTCTGGTGATGTTCAAATCAATAGGTGCAGAGCCTAACGTGAATTATACAATTCACGACGATTATGCCATTATGAACATGGTGGAGGCCGGCCTTGGGGTAAGCATACTAGCTGAGCTCATGTTAAGGCGCATTGACTACCATCTGGCGCTCAGACCTACCGATCCGCCTATAATCAGACCGATATCCATAATTTACAAGGACTCCATGAGTCTGTCGGTAGCCGCAAAAAAATTTATCGAACTTTTGCGATCAAGGATTGATGAATTGCCGTAATTTGTATAGATTGCAATAAAAGATTCTCACAAAACACATTTCACAAACACAAGGATAAAAAAATGCCTGAACATAAAGTATTAGTTGTTTTACCAGTAGAGCAGAGCCATAAAAAAATGCTGGAGACCACCGCAGGTGGACGCTGCAGTTTTGTATACAAGCAGCCTGGAGATCTGTCAGATGAGGATGTTTCAGACGTTGAGGTGATCATAGGAAACGTTTCTCCTGAACTGGTAAAAAATGCTGAAAAGCTGAGCCTTCTGCAGCTGAACAGTGCAGGCTTTGAAGCCTATACCAAAAGCGGCGTTATGAGAAAGGGCTCGGTTCTCTGCAACGCCCGCGGCGCCTACAGTCTTACAGTCGGCGAACACATGCTGGCATTTACCTTTGAACTTGTAAGACACTTGCACAGATATAGAGACAATCAGCTCGAGTGCAGATGGGAATCCCACGGGGCCATTACCTCTGTGGAGGGCGCCACCGTAGCAGTACTGGGAATGGGCGATATAGGCAGCTTCTATGCCCGTAAGGTCAAGGCTCTCGGCGCTGAATGCGTTATAGGCGTAAGACATTCTATCAGGAACAGACCAGACTTTCTTGATGAGCAGTATACCCTGTCAGAATTAGATAAAGTGCTCCCTCGCGCCGACATAGTTGCTATGGTGCTGCCAGACAGCGAAGAGACTCGCCATATTATTAATAAAAACAGTATTGGCCTTATGAAAAAAGGAGCTTACCTTATAAATGTTGGCAGAGGCAGTGCAATTGAGACAGAAGCGCTTAAAGAGGCACTTGAATCAGGTCATCTGGCAGGCTGCGCCCTGGACGTAACTGAGCCTGAACCGCTCCCTGAAAACTCTCCTTTATGGAAAATTCCAAACGTGATAATTACCCCTCATGTCGCAGGCAACTTCTATCTCAAGGAGACCTTTGAGCGAGTCGTAAGAATTGCCGATAAAAATCTCAAAGCCTGGCTTGAAGGGCAGGAACTTGCGAACGTAGTTCTTGAAGTCTGATTAATGTCAGACTAATAGACAGTAAATATTTTTTAAAATATAGGAAAATTTCAAGCACTGGCAGGTAATTTCATGGAATATATAGAGTTTGGCAGAGATAAAAGTAAAGTCTCTGAGAAAGTTTTAGGATGCATGCGCTTTCCTGAGCTTAATCCGCAGGAAATCGGCTCTCTCGTCGGCACCGCAGTTGACTGCGGGATTAACATGCTGGATATAGCCGATGTTTATACCAAAGGCAAGGCTGAGTCTCTTTTAGGAGAGGCCTTTACCTTAAACCAGGGACTGCGCGACAAGATTTTTCTGCAGTCCAAATGCGGTATCAGAAAAGATCCGCACTTTTTTGATTTTTCAAAAGAGCATATTGTAGAGGCTGTAAACGGTTCTCTGAAACGTCTGAATACCGATCATTTAGATGCGCTCCTGCTGCACCGTCCGGATGCTCTTATGGAGCCTGAAGAGGTAGGGGCTGCCTTTGATGAACTGTATAAGTCAGGAAAAGTCCTGAACTTCGGTGTCAGCAATATGAATCCGTCCCAGATGGAAATGCTCTCGGTTCTAATGGAGCGCGCAGGCTATAATTTCCCGATAGTGGCCAATCAGGTTCAGCTGTCCTGCTGCCATACCCCGATGTTTGACAACGGCTTTAATGTAAACATGGCTAATGATCCCTGTGTAATGAGAGATGGCGGTATCCTTGAGTACGCCAGAATTCATGACATTGTCATTCAGGCCTGGTCAGTCATGCAGTATGGCTTCTTTAAAGGGGTATTTATAGGCGATCCTCACTATCTGCAGCTTAATACGGTGTTAGATGAATTAGCTGACAAATATGGAGTCAGCAGTACAGCTATAGCCATAGCCTGGATTTTGAGATACCCTGGAAAAATGCAGGCTATAATCGGTACAACCAGGCAGCAGCGAGTAAAGGAGAGCGCAAAAGCTTCCGGAATCAAACTGACCCGCGCTGAGTGGTATTCAATATACCTGGCCGCTGGCAACGGACTGCCTTAACAGCTGTAGCAAAAGAGGTATGCCTATGGCAAAGTTTAGGATTCTGAACATAGTTATTGTTTTTATGTTCTGCGCTGTTACTGCAGCTTCTGCCGAGGAAGATGTAATCAGCGGCAATATGCTGCTGCAGGAAAATCCTGATTCAGCCAGAGCTGCAAGCGAAGCTTTTGAGGCTCCTAAGCCTATTATCAGTAAATATGGACATGTTACTGCCAGCAATACTATTCAGGATGTGCTCTCTCATCCTGCCTTCAAGGGGTTCAGCCAGTTCATCCTGCCGGTAGCGCAGAATCCCGAGAAAATTGCCGACATGCCTCTGTCAGCTATTAGCAAGATAATGCCGTATCATAACTACATATCGCCGACGGAAACCGTAGCCAGCATAAATTATTTGATAGATGAATCCAATAAGGGCCGCCAGATTTTCTATTACATATATGACGGCACTGAGGGATCAGATGATATTCTTGACGAAGAGGATGAAGCCGACAAGGCGGCTGCGCTTGAAAATACGGGACTGTTCTTCTGCAGAGGCAAACCTAACGCTCCGTTTGCGCTGCTTTTAGCCGGCGGTTATTCATATATAGCTTCTATCCACGAAGGCTTCCCTCTGGCCAGACGCCTTATAAAAGCCGGTTTCAATGTTTTTGTTCTGCATTACAGAATGGGCAGTATGAAGCTTGGCAATGAAGATCTGGCTAAAGCCATCACCTTTATTTTTAAACATGCCGATGAGCTGGAAGTAGACACCAACGGTTATTCCATCTGGGGAGGCGCCTCAGGTGCCAGTATGGCTTCCTATATAGGCCACTATGGCCCGTCCTTCTTTGACGGAGATGTTACAGATAAGCCGGTTGCTATGATTTTAGAATATCCGGTTGGCTTTCATTACAAGCTAGGTGATCCGCCAACCTTTATCGTTGTAGGCTATGATGACTATATTGCCAATCCGCAGCTGCTTAAGGCAGCTGTAAATACCATGAATGCTGAGGGAGGTTTAGGAGTATTCAAGGGAATTGGTAAAGTCGGGCACGGTTTCGGCCTGGGAGTCAACACCAGGGCTGCAGGCTGGCATAACGAGGCAATTTCATTCTGGGAAGATCAGATTAAGAAATTTGATCCGGATTTACTTTACAACACCATCAGTGACAAGGAAGCTGAAAGGGCTCATGAGATATTTGATCAGTATACCGAAAAGGATGAGAATTCGAACTAAAGAAGTCTGCTGAGAATTACAAATTAAAAAGGGGCGAAACCGCCCCTTTTAGGTGAAAAATCTAGTTCAGCATTCAGGAAATCAAAAAATTTCCCCGCGACTGACTAACACTCAGCCATGTCTTTGCAGACGAGGGCGCGAGATAAATTAGTAAAGCCTGCTGTGGCGCGCATTTTCGCGGGCCATCTTCTTGGCGTGGCGCTTGATTGCGGAAGCTTTAGCACGCTTACGTACTGTAGTAGGCTTCTCGTAGAATTCACGTGCTCTTACGTCGGCTAAAATGCCGGCTTTTTCGCAGGAGCGCTTGAAACGTCTCAAGGCAACGTCGAACGGCTCGTTCTCACGTACTCTAATGACTGGCATGTGGAAAACCACCTCACTTATAAATATCAAAACCACCCTTTTACAAGAGTGGGGTTAAAAAACTATGGCAGTATAGTATTAATTAAAAATAATGTCAAAGAAAAATCGCAATCTGACTGCTGACTGTCTGCAGACGGAAAAGAAAATAAAGCTAAAAAGGCTATATTTTGTTACAATGCACGCTTGTGCTTTGGATGTAAAAAATTATTTCTTAATACGGCAGAAAAATGCGAATTTTGGGAATTGAAAGTTCTTGCGACGAAACTGGCGTTGCAATCTATGATGATGAACAGGGGCTGATTGCCCACGCGCTGCATACACAGATAGCCATGCACGCTGAGTATGGCGGGGTGGTGCCGGAGCTTGCCAGCCGTGATCATATAAAGAGAGTAGTGCCTCTGGTGAGACTGGTGCTTGACAAGGCGCAGATGCAGCTTGGCGATCTGAGCGCGGTCGCCTATACTGCAGGTCCAGGGCTAATCGGTGCTCTTCTGACAGGCGCCATGGCTGCAGGATCGCTGGCTTATTCTCTAGGCGTACCGGCAGTGCCTGTACACCATATGGAAGGTCATCTGTTAGCTCCAATGCTTGAAACACCAAGACCGGAATTTCCTTTTGTTGCACTGCTGATATCAGGCGGTCACACAATGCTGATTAAGGTTGCAAAGCCTGGCAGCTATGAACTTCTAGGTCAGTCTGTCGATGATGCTGCCGGAGAGGCGTTTGAT
>DMTG01000007.1 GCA_003477345.1 Succinivibrionaceae bacterium
TTCCAGAGAAAACACCAGTGCAGGGGCCTTTATGTCTGGATTCATGGCAATGTTTTCAACAATGTTCATGGCAAAGGAGGTTTTTCCTATGCCTGGGCGGGCAGCGATAATGTTGAGAGTACCGCCCTGCAGACCGGATATCAGCTCATCTAGTTCATGAAACTGGGTTGGAACCCCGCGCATTTTGTTGTCACTTGCCGCGCGTTCCTTGATATCTTTTATGGCTTCGATGGTAGTGGCTGTAATACCCTGCGGACCTGAGTTTTCTCTATGAGTGGATTCTGCCAGATTGAACAGCATACCCATAGCTTCATCATAGATATCAGTATTGGACCTGCCCTCAGGAGATAATCCAAGATTTTTTATATGATCAGCTACTTTTATAAGGCGGCGGCGCTGCGCAGAGTTTTTTATTTTTTCTGCAAGTTCATTTATAGAATAAACTGAGGCACTGACATTGGTGAGCGAATGAACGTACGCCTCTCCTCCAGCCTTGGCAAGCTTGCCGGACTGTTCCAGATCTGTACAGATAAGGGTAGGAGTGAAGTCTTCTGATCCTCGCTCTGCACGCCTTAGAATCGCTTCAAAGATAATGCGGTTCTTCTGTGAGAAAAAATCATCAGGATCAAATTTACCGGTGCTTTCTAAGAGATCAGCGAGCATGCTACCCTGAAGCATCAGAATTCCCAGCAGATTTTTCTCGGCGTCCAGATAATGTGGAGGAACCTGTTTTAAAAATTCTTCGTTTGCGTCAACTTCGCTCATTATTATTAATCTTAATATATAGTAAAAAACTGACTGCACTGTGTTTTGCGCGTGAAGGAGATTATAGCACAGATGAGGTTTTTATATAATAAGTTTTTATAATATCCTGTTATAAAACAATTAATTGCTTTTGTGGTATATCTATATAAAGAGTGCGCCAGTGCTCTAATAATTTGTAATGGACAGTCAGGTGTCCTGCAGTCTTAGTTATTTAGTTTTTTTCAAACGAGGCTGGCTGGTCTTGGCACTTCGGTGATCTTTATTTTGCTGGTAGGCGCATAGTTTATTTTATAGGCGACTCGTCCTACTATCTCAAAATCCGGGACATCTTTGACATATATAATTTCATCATTTTCGTCGTCTGAATCAAGATATATGTTGTCGTCCAGCATAATGTATCTGATAACGAATCTGTTATTCACTATACATATATATATGTCTCTGTTTTTGGGAATTTCGCCTCTGATGGCAATTACGGCGCTGCCTTTGGTAATCCCGAAGGTCTTTATTGCATCCGATTCTATTCTGAATACAAAATAATTAAACGGAAATGCACCGTACTTCAGACACCAGTCGAGTTTATCTATAGTTGTAACAGATAATGGGTCTATCTTTTCTGAAATGGTTTTGGTTGCGTGGAAGCCGAACAATGCTAATTCCTTGTGTATATAATATTTACAGATTTAAAAATGGCAGTTTTATATACCTCTGAGCTGATTATTATGATCAGTATCCTCTAGAACGATAATCTGCTGGAAACATTATTATGTAATTTTAAGGAGAATTCAATCTGCAGTTAAACAGAATAAATTATGCAGTACAGGAGGTTGTCCTAGACGGGGGAATTCCTCTTATTTATTTTTAAGTCACGATAATATTACTATCTAAATACGTAGATTTGTCTCTCTGTGTATCCATAATTCTAGATTGAACCGTAATTTTGTTATAAGTACGTAAATACCCATCATGTGCTTGCAGTAAGTCATATACTTGAGGCTGTTCTATATGGATAATTTATTAGATTTAACTTTACAGTATGTAATTAGATATTAAAGATTAGCAGATAACCAAACAAATAGAATTGAATATTATTTAAATATTACATTAATAAAATTGATTATTTATTAATGTGTGCTATTATACGTTTATCCGTAAGACACAACGTCTAATTTTAATAACAATACAAAAAGGAATTACCATGGATTTTTCAGAACTTTCTAATATTAGAATGCTTCGCGCTACCTTAAAAAAATCTAATGCAGACGCTGATGAAGTAGAAGGTATTATTAGCAAACTCACAACCATAAAATCTGAAATAGAAGAAGAAGTAAAAGCTAAGGAAGCTGCTATTCAGAAAAAACAGGAAGGAATCGAGCAGATTAAGAATATCATGAGTACTTATAGTATTACTACTGACGATCTGACCAAGGCCTTTGGTTCTGAATCCTCAAGAAAAGCCCGCAGCATGTCTCCTAAGTATAAGTATGTTGATTTGGCAGGTGTTGAGAGAACCTGGACTGGTCAGGGTAAACTGCCTAATGCTTTAAAACAGTTACTTGAGTCCAACGGAAAATCTAAAGAAGATTACCGTATATAAGCACCTTAAAAAAGATTTATCCGCAATGCCTTCTTGTCTAAGAAGGCATTTTTTTGCCGTGATATAAAGTATATGGTAACCGGGAAAGCCGATTTCTGATGGGAGTTTCTTAGTTAATTTAGAATAATGTATAGCTGATATAATATAAGTAGGTAGCTGGTGCTATTTATCATATAATTGTCACAGTGACTGCGCAGTCAGCTTTTCTTTTGTATTTTTTAACAGGATAGCTCTGATGTTTGATAATCTCTTTGAAAATCTTACCGACTCCGTAACGGAAGGAGTCAATCGTATATTTGATAAGGAGATTAGAATTGGAGTAACCGGTTTGTCCAGAGGCGGTAAAACCGCTTTTATTACTTCTCTTGTAAATAATATTTTAAATTTCGGTAATGATGGTGTAGGGGATAGACTTGCTCGTTTTAATGAATATGAAAGCTCCGGCATCTATTATGGTGCAATTGCCCCCAATCACGATTTATCAGTGCCGGTTTTCCAATATCAGGAATGCTACGATGCATTAGTATCAGAAAATCCTCACTGGCCGATTCCTACAGATAATATTAGTGAAATCCGACTTGAGATTAAGTTTAAAGAAAACCGTTTTCTTATGCCGGGCAAAAGCCGCAGCCTGTTTTTAGATATCTGGGATTATCCTGGAGAATGGCTGATTGACCTTATGCTGCTCGAACTTTCCTATGAAGACTTCAGTTCGCTGATGAGAGATCAGGTCCACAAGCTTTCAGGCCTTATTGAACTGTCAGGCAGTCTTCTTGAATACGGTGCTGCCTTAAAACCAGGCGATCCTGTAGATGCAAGACAACTGAAGAAAGCCGTCGAACTTTATAATGCGTGGCTACTGCAGTGTAAACAACAGGGACTTTCTCTGATAATTCCCGGCCGTTTTGTGCTTCCAGGAAGTCTTGCCGGCGCACCAATAATCGAATTTATCCCTTGGCTGTGGGCAAAGCCTGACAGCTGTCCTAAAGACTCGCTGTACAATGTAATGCGGCAGCGCTATGAATCCTACCGTCGGGATATTGTGGAGAAGTTTTACCGCGAACTTTTTTCAAAGCTCGACCGACAGGTAATTCTTATAGACTGTTTTCAGGCTCTTCAGGGCGGCAGAGAAGCATTTGCCAACGTAAATGATACCTTCGGGGCACTGCTTAAGAACTTTAACTACGGTGACAACAACATTCTCAATAGAATTTTCAGCCCTAAAATAGATAAGGTTATCTTTGCAGCTACCAAAGCTGACAGAATAACCTACGATGAAGAAAAGAATCTCCTGAGTCTTCTGAAATCTATGGTTACCTCGGCCTCCAGAGAAGTGCGAGGAGCAGGTTCGAACTGTCAGTACATGGTCCTGTCATCTATCGCATCTACTCAATGTCTGCAGATTGACTATCATGGCAGAAATACTCAGGTACTGACTACAGGACGATCTGGAGACAGATATTTTTATCCAGGATCTATTCCTCCTGTCTGGTCGCAGGAGGCGATGGAGGAGTTTCAGCAGCATTTTATTAAGAGAGAACTGCCGCCGCCAGTAATGAAAGACGGTGATCTGATACCTAATCTTAATATGGATGTTATGCTCAGTTACCTATTAAAGGATAAGCTATGAGCTCATACAAGCATGGTTTTGAAATTGACGATGACAGTCTGAATCCTGAATTAAGACAGACCTCGAAAACTGAACATAGTGAAACTATAGAAAAGCTGTCAAAGCGGGGTTTTGTGGTTGATGAGGATTCAGTACAGGTAAAAAAGCTGTCTGTTGCTGATGTAGAAAAGGAAGAGGTAACTACCGTTCCTGAAGACAGTGCTGACAGCAGCGATGACGGATCAGAATTGAGAACCCGTTTCTGGAGCAGTCCGCTGCTGTGGTTTTTATTTCTGGTTTTTGCTGTCGGCGGACTGCAGGTATATGAGCTTCTAAATTCTGCTTTCTCTCGAAGCTTAATAGCCGGCTGGTGCTGGACTTCGGGTATTTCCCTTGCAATGCTGCTGGTTCTTACAAGTGTTTTCAAGGAGCTGCGATCTGTCTGGCAACTAAGAAACACCGGCAGGATCCGCCAAAAATATAAAAAGATTCTGACTGAATGCAATGGTCAGGATGCGATAGATTTATGCAGAGAAATGTTCAGTCAGACCAAGGTGGTTTCGCAGGAGAGCTTTGACAGTTTCCTAAACAGGGTTCAGCCTAATTTTTCTCCAGAAGAGGTCTTTGAAATATACAGCAGAACTATTCTGAAGGCACTCGATGAAAAAGCAAAAGCGGTTGTTATAAAAAGATCTCGAGAAAATGGCATAGTTGTGGCCCTAAGTCCTCTGGCCTGGCTGGATATGGCCTTCTCTCTGGCACGCTCTCTGCGTATGATAAGAGAAGTGGCGAATGTATATGGCTATCGCTGCGGACTGTGGGGACGGTTTGAACTCTATAGAAAAATTGTCAGAAACATTGTATTTATAGGTATTGCTGATCTTACTACCGATGCCATTACGGATGCATTAGGCGCCGAAACCTTTGCAAAGGTCAGTGTGGCAGCAGGACAGGGCATTGCTGCGGGAATTTATGCCAGCAGACTTGGCTATATGACCATTAAAGCCGTGCGTCCACTTCCTATAAATAAAAAGGTTTTAACGCTGGCAGAGTTAAGAAGAGATCTTGTGACAGGATCATTAAAGATTCTGGGCGGTTCTTCTAAGAAATAATATTCTAAACATAACTGTATGTTATAGGCAGAATATTATGTCATCTATACGCTAATCATATCTAAAATAAAAGTGTGTATCACGGCAGATATTGCATCTGGTTTTATAAGATCGGGTGTAAATACAGTAGTTTGCCTGTTTTTAGTCAGCCTTCTGCCGAGTCTTTGATAAGCAAATAATTCTATTTATTTTCTAAAGCCATTCCATAAGCATTATTTATTATGTAGAACAGATAATTATAATTAAGCTGGGATCTTATAAAGCTGTAACATAATCATCGGTATTTATTCTTTGATAATTATTTTCAAAGTCTCTTGTAGACGTCATTCTAATTCCTTGTAATCTTCCATGTAAGTCAAAAAGCACTCTAATCTGACTGATTATCTGCTGAATTATAAATAAAAAATCTTGTTGCAAAAATTTATTAACATTATTGCCTTATAAATAAAAATCACGTAAGCTAATCTCAGTTAGTTATAGGTAACTGATTATTTAATAATAATCAGTAACTCAATTTATAATTCAGGTGGAAATAATATGTCTCTTATCAATAAAGAATTATCAGATTTCAAAGTAACCGTATATCAGAAAGAGAATGCTCAGTCAGCCGGCGCTTTCAAGCCTCTTAGCAAAGCTGATCTGATGGGCAAGTGGTCAGTGCTGTTTTTCTATCCTGCTGATTTCACTTTCGTATGCCCAACCGAGCTTGAAGATCTTCAGTTACAGTATGAAAACTTCAAGAAGATCGGCTGTGAAATCTACTCTGTATCCTGCGATACTCACTTTGTTCACAAAGCCTGGCACGAAAGCTCAGAGAAGGTCGGCACCATTACCTATCCTATGATTGGTGATCCTACCGGTACTCTGGCTCGCGATGTTGATGCCTATATTGAAGACGTCGGCATGGCAGAAAGAGGAACCTACATCATAAATCCTGAAGGAAAGATTGCAGCTTATGAAGTAAGTGCAGGCAATGTAGGCCGTAATGCCGAGGAACTTTTAAGAAAGGTTCAGGCTCTGCAGTTTGTTCACGAGCATGGTGACGAGGTATGTCCTGCTAAATGGCAGCCAGGTGCAAAGACCTTAAAGCCAACCTTCGATCTCGTAGGTAAACTCTAATAAAAATCAGGATTGAGCGTCATGGAAAATATGTATGATGCCGTAATTGTCGGCGGTGGGCCAGCTGGTTTAACCGCCGCCATTTATCTGGCAAGAGCAAATTATAAAGTCGCTGTAATTGAAAAAGAGCGTATAGGCGGACAGATAACCATCACCTCTGAAGTGGTTAATTACCCGGGTGTTATGAAAACTTCCGGTACCGATCTGACCAGAACCATGCACGATCAGGCTTTGAATTTCGGTGCGGAATTTATCAGCGCAGAGGTCTCTAAGCTCAAAACTGACGGCGATATTAAAGAAATAACCACCACCTCTGGCGTTTTCAAATCTCTTGCAGTTATTCTCTGCACCGGAGCTAATCCAAGAAAAGTTGGCTTTACTGGTGAAAAGGAATTTCAGGGGCACGGAGTTGCCTACTGCGCAACCTGTGACGGAGAATTCTTTTCAGGAATGGATCTGCTGGTTGTAGGCGGTGGCTTTGCGGCAGTAGAAGAGAGTATCTTCCTTACAAGATACGCACGCTCTATAACGGTTCTTGTTAGAAAAGATTCTTTCAGCTGCGCTAAGAGCGTCAGTGATGAACTAAGGAATTGTAGAAAAATAATATTTACGTTTAATTGTTTTTTTGTGGCTTAATTGTATAATTCCATTCCCCATGCCAATCATTTGGAATTATATTCAATTTAGCCAACTCTTCTTCCGTGATTTTTACACCTTTTTCATATTCTTTCTGATCTATTTCACATCTGATTTTGAGCCCTTGTTTTGTAGTTGTTGAGGCAATTAGGTTTACTACCACTTCTATTGTTTCTAATGGTCTTCCTCTCCAGTTTTTACTTATATACGAAAACATTCTATGCTCAATTTTGTTCCATTTACTTGTGCCAGGAGGAAAGTGGCAGATCTTTATTTCCAAACCACTTACATTCGAAAATTCCTGTAATCCTTTCTTCCATTGACGATTTCTTCGTCCATTACTTCCACCACCATCAGCTGTAATCATCAGCGTTTTTGCATCAGGATAACGTTCTTTTCCCATGTTTTCCCACCATGATTTTATACTGTTTGCAGCAAAAGCCCCTGTATCCGCACTTAATCCAACATTGACAAAGCCTTCGTTATTTCCTATATCATATATACCGTAAGGTGCTGCTCTTAAGGTACCAAAATCATGATCTTGTACTTTTAATGGTTCTCCTTTTGGTCTGTATTCAGATCCATTGTTTTTATAATTTCCAATAAGTTCTTTTTTCTTGGTATCTACTGATATTACGGGCTGATTTGCATTTATGAACTGTTTAGCATTTTCGTTTATATATTCAAACTGTTCATCTCTGTCTATTGATGAATCGCCTGCTTCTACATATTTTCTGTTCTGCTGAAGACTAAAGCCCATTTCCTCCAGCAATCCGCCTATTGATGTATAGTGGATCTTTATTCCAACTTTATTTAGTTCATCTGCAAGTTTTCTTACACTTTTAGTGGTCCAGCATAAAGGATTTTCTGGATTTCCAATGACATTTCCGTCAAGAAGTTTTTCCAATTCTTCTTTTATTGTCGGATATTTTGTATCCAGTTTTTTTCGACCACCACCTTCAGTTCTACTCCGATTATTCTCATCGCTATTAGGCCTAGCCTGTGGATTAATCTCTAACTCAGCACTTTCTTTTTGCCCCTGAGTTATTGTGACTCTAGACACTTTCGTGAGATTACTTAATTTAGTTACTCCGCCTCTCCCAAGGCAATCAGCCAAAATTCCAAGAAAAAGACGCCTGGTTCTTTCATCAAGCAGAGGCATCATTTTTCCAACCAATGAATCAATAGCAATGTCACCCATAATATTACCCTCGCATCTAGTAATATTATAGTATCAGATATTACATTAGATTGTAAAGGTTATTTTTCTACAGTTCCTAAAGTCCGATATTACCACACCAAAAGCCGCAAGGTCAGGTGCCTGACGCTCAACTCTTCAGAGACTCTGTCTTTCTTTTGATATATAAAAGTCAGGTACTGTAGAAAAAAAAGCACCTGCCATTACCTTTTTATTTAAATATCAAAATCGTCGATAGATTTTTCATGCGTGAGCGACTCGCCGAACAGCATTTCCAGATGCTCGATCATTCTTTTGTCCAGAGAGGCTTTGCCGTCTAGAATTTCTTTGGCCTCATCCTCGGTTACGCCAATACACTGAGCAAAAGCGCC
>DMTG01000144.1 GCA_003477345.1 Succinivibrionaceae bacterium
GGTAATTTCCATGGCGGTCCTCAAGTTTTTCAAAGGCTCAAATATTCTTGAAAACAATATGGTGCAGACTCAGGCCTCTTCAGCTGGCTGCCTGTCTTCAATCATTTTTGTGCTCCCGGGCATGCTGATGCTGGGCTACTGGCAGGGCTTCCCGTTCTGGCAGACTACCCTTGTCTGTGCAGTCGGAGGATCACTAGGCGTAATTTTTACTATTCCTCTGCGTCATGTAATGGTTGTGGAAAGCGATCTTCCTTATCCTGAAGGCGTTGCCGCAGCTGAGATTCTGAAAACCGGCGATGCCGGCAGCGGAGAAAAAGGCAGCAATTCAAAGGAAGGCTTTAAGCTGCTGCTCTCTGGCGGTCTGTCTTCAGGTCTGTTCGCCTTTATTGTAAATGGCCTTCACTTGGCAGGAGACGGTATTGCTTTCTGCTTTAAGGCTGGTGCTTCTATTTTCAACCTTTCTACCGGTTTTTCCTTTGCGCTTCTCGGTGCAGGCTTCCTGGTCGGCATAACCGGCGGTATTGCCATTCTGACAGGTACTGTCTTCGCCTGGGGTGCCGCTGTTCCAGTGCTTTCATTTTTAGAGCCAGCATCTGAAGGTCAGGATATCGCTTCCTACGCCAACAGCCTCTGGGTAAGCAAGGTTCGCTTTATAGGCGCAGGCTGCATTGCCATATCCGCAGTCTGGACTCTGCTTGTTCTGTTCAAGCCTTTAGTAAACGGCATAAGAATGTCAATGCAGGCCTTCTCCAGCGATGATAGCAGCCGCAGCAGAGACTTTGACGATCTTTCCATAAAGAGCATGCTCTGGCTGACTGCCCTGTTCTTTGTAATAATCGTTGCCACTTTCTACAATTTCATAGAATCTGCAGGCATCGAGGTTGAATACGCCTGGCTTCTGGTCTTCATTGCAACCTTAATTGCCTTTACAGTAGGTTTCATGGTTGCCTCCGCCTGCGGTTACATGGCAGGACTCATCGGCTCTTCATCAAGTCCGATATCCGGCATCAGCATTATCTCTATCATCGTCACCTCCCTAATTTTTCTGGGGGTCGGCAGCTACACCGGAGTATTTGAAACCGAGGGCGGCAGCAAGTTCATGACCGCACTGGCTATATTTACAGTTTCGGTGATTATCGCAATTTCCAGTATTTCAAATGACAACCTTCAGGATTTAAAGACCGGCCATCTCGTAGGAGCTTCTCCTAGACTGCAGCAGATAGCTCTGCTCATTGGCTGCGTCGTAGGCGCTGTCGTTATTGCCCCGGTACTTGAGCTTCTGTATGAGGCCTACGGTTTCACCGGCGCCATGCCTCGTCCTAACATGGATCCTGCCATGGCTCTTGGCGCACCTCAGGCTACTCTGATGACCACCATAGCCAACGGAATATTCAGCAGCCAGCTAGACTGGACCTATATTGTTATCGGTATTGTGGTCGGAGCCATTGTCATCAGCATCGATCTGTTCTTGAAGCTTTCAAGCAATTCAAGACTGAGTCTGCCTCCACTTGCTGTCGGCATCGGCATATATCTGCCTGCATCCATCAATGTACCGGTATTTATCGGATCTTTGATTTCATACGTAATACTTCGTCACATAAGAAAATCAAAGCTTACTGAGGAAGACAAGGAGAACGCTATCAAGGATTCCATGCACAGAGGAACTCTGCTGTCAGCAGGATTTATCGTGGGCGAGAGCTTAATTGGCGTGCTCATGGCCTTTATTATCGTTCTTTCGGTAACCTCAGGTGGATCCGAGTCTCCATTAGCCATAGAGATTGAATCTCTGAGCAGCTTCGCTCCGGTAATCGGACTAATCCTGTTTGTCCTGGGCATTGTTCTTTTATACAAGAAAGCAAGATTCAACAAATAGCTGATTTATAAGAACATAATATAAGCTCAGATTACGACTTCAAGAAGTAGTCTGAGCTTTTTTATTATCCTGATTAAAATCTATTCACATGTCCTAGAAAACCAGCAGAATACAATGTCTGCAGCTATCGTTAACACCGTAATTTTACAGCAGATTTTTTATACATTATGGCAAAAAAATACCGATAATTTCTGCTATAATAAAGCCATAAATTTTTAGGAGAAATCTGATGCTGATTGATGAAGTAAAAGCAACTTTGGCAATGGAAAATTTAAAGCTTACTTCTGAGGAAGAAATAATGCTCAAAAGCTATGCTGAAGGTCGCATCAGCTTTGAAGAATTCAAAGCCTTTCTGTTAAAAACACTAAAAAAAGATAAGGCAGCCTAAAATTGGCAGTTCCTGATCAGGACAACATATACTGCTTCCCTGGTACGGATATTCTTAGAAATATCTACACCGAGAGAGATCCTGAAAACTTAGAGAAACTGGAGCGCATGCTTAGCGGAGCGCGGCTTGTTGATCTCCTGAAAAAGCCTATCAAAGGTCACTTCGACGTAAAACACCTCAAAAAAATTCACCATTACCTGTTTCAGGATATTTATTCCTGGGCCGGCAAGTTCCGTATCTGCGACATTTCCAAAGGTGTTCATTTCTGTAAGGCAGAATTTATAGAAAAAGAACTTGGGAAGCTGTTTGCAAAGCTTAAAGAAGAAAACTATCTTGAAAATCTGAATGAAGATGCTCTGTTTTCAAGAGCTGCATTTTATCTTGGCGAGATTAATGCCATTCATCCTTTCAGAGACGGTAATGGCAGAACCCAGAGAGAATTTATAAGAGAGCTTATGCTGGCGCGAGGATATAAGCTTGATTATTCCCGCTGCGATCCCAAAATGATGTTAAGCGCAAGTATAGACTCATTTGCCGGTGACAATACTCTGATGATCGAGCTGATAAAAATCTGTACAATACGCTGTACAATGTCGCCAAAACTCTGATTGAGCTTATTATCAGGCAGAAGTTTTAACTAACGAATAATCTTCATTTTTTATAATAATGACTACAACAAAATTATCAAATATTGAACACAGCCTTAAAATTCAAAGCGGAACCTTTTATATAGCAGTCTGGGGCTGTCAGATGAATGTATATGATGCTGACAGACTAAGAGATCTGCTTACCTCTTCTGGCTACACTGAAACCTCCTCCCCTGACGGAGCAACGGTTGTTGCACTGGTTACCTGCGCAGTCAGAGCCAAGGCAGAAGACAAGGTTTTCAACCAGATTGCCTCCTGGAAGCACAACGGACAAATTACAGATTCCACCATCGTCGCGCTGGGCGGCTGCGTGGGCACCGAGCTTGGGCAGAAAATCGTCGAAATGTGCCCGGATGTAAGCATTGTATTCGGACCTAGAACTGCCCATCGTCTTCCGGCCATGATAAATGCCTATCAGGAAACTCAGCTTCCGGTTGTGGATGTTGAAGGCAATGCACTTGAAAAATTTGATGATCTGCCAGAAAGCGGCAAACGCGGTCCATCGGCATTTGTAACCATTATGGAAGGCTGCTCCAACAAGTGCACCTACTGCATAGTGCCTTATACCCGCGGTGCTGAAGAATCAAGACCGCTGCAGGATATTCTTGACGAATGCATGGAGCACATAGCCAACGGCAGCAGAGAAATTCACCTTTTAGGACAGAATGTCAACTCCTACCGCGGACTTGATGAAAACGGCAGCACGGTTAACTTTTCTACCCTGCTGTATGAAATTGCAGCCCTGCCGGGCATAGAAAGACTGCGTTTTACAACCTCAAATCCAATGGAATTCAATGACGATGTGATTAAAGCCATTGGAGATCTCAGCATAATCTCAGATTCTATTCATATTCCGGTTCAGAGCGGCTCAGACAGAATTTTAGAGCTCATGCACCGCCGCTATACTCACGACTCCTATCTGGAGCTGGTAAGAAAAATCCGCGCAGTGCGTCCTTCTGCCAGAATCTCCTCTGACTTTATTGTAGGTTTCCCTGGTGAGGCCAAGGAAGATTTTGAAGAAACGATGCGCCTTGTGGAAGAAGTAAAATTCGATCAGAGCTTCAGTTTTATCTACTCCAAGCGTCCGGGAACTCCAGCTTCTGACATGCCTGACTCTGTGACCATGGAAGAAAAGCAGCAGCGGCTTTACAGACTGCAGAACCGTCTTGAGGAGCTGGCAGCCGCCTACAGCCAGGGCTATCTTGGAACTACCCAGAGAGTGCTGGTCGAAGGTATATCAAGAAAAGACGAAACCGAATTAAAATCCAGAGCCTCCTGCAACCGCATTGTGGTGTTCAAGGGAGACAAATCTCTGATTGGACAGATGGTAGACGTTAAAATTACCGGTGTCATGTCGCATACCTTAAAAGGAGATCTGCAGTGAGCGTTATCAACGAAGATTTCTCTTTAGAGCCTGCCGACAAAGACAGAATAGCCTGTCTTGTCGGTCCTGAAGATGAAAATTTCAAACAAATTTCCAGCAGACTTGGCGTAAATATCTCCTACAGCGGAGCTCATGTTCATCTGGAGGGAGAACCTTCAAATGTCAAGCAGGCCGAAAGAATCATCAAATCTCTATACATAGAGACTGCGCCTCTTAAAGGCGAAAGAAAACCTCACTATCTGGAGCCTGAAGATATCCATCTGAGGCTTACGGAAATCTCTCATTTAGAGCAGGATGAGCAGGATTACTCCCGAGGCAGCGTAGGTGCTATTTACCACAAAGCCTCCAATTTCAAAACCAAGCGTGGCGTGGTAAAGGCCAGAACCCCAAATCAGGCTGACTATATCGGAAAGATCAACGCAAATGACGTTACCTTCGGTATTGGTCCTGCCGGTACC
>DMTG01000255.1 GCA_003477345.1 Succinivibrionaceae bacterium
AAGAGAATATGTAATATGTTAATCAATCAGGGCGCTTTTACTCTCAAGGTAATTGTATTTGCAAGTTAAATAATGCATTGATTCTAATGTCTGAAAATTAAGTCTTAATCACATATAAAAGCGCTTTCAAATTATCAATAAGCAATTTCATACAGATATGATATTTCAGGTAAAGAGAACAGGCCTAAGCGCTCACTTAAGCGCATATTAAATTTTTCTTTCAGTTAGCATGACATGCTATTTTTCGCAGATATATCATTAAAAGAGAAGGAAAACTTGATAGGTACGTTTTACAGGAAGAGAAAGATTCAGGTAATAAAAAGAGAGCCTGTAATCTCAAGTATGGCAACTGTTTACAGGCTCTCTGTTTCTAGCTTGATGCAGCTGATAAAGCTGAAGCCTTATCAGCAACAAAGCTGAAATTATTTGGCAGCTGGACGCTGACGTACGTGGAAAGCAAAGCCGCCGATTTCATTCTTCATATAGGCAGTAACCAGCTTGCCGTTGGCGTCGTAAGCATAGCTCTTCTCATCAAATTCTACGCCCTTTCTCTTCAGCATAGCCATGGCACGTGGCAGATCGCGGGTATCTACACATACGTGGCCGTGCTCGCCAACGAAAGGCTTCTTTAAAACTTCAGCCAGACTGCCGGTGAACAGAGACAGCTCGGTATCACGCTTGTCAGTGCCGAAGAGAGAAATGATTTCATCGGTTACCTTATAGGCGTTGTCAGGAGTATTGGCATTGATGCCTACGTGACCTACGGAGAAGTCGAATACTTTGGCGCTGATCTGATGACCTAAGGCAACGATTCCATCCCAGTCTTTGGCTTTTACCAGATTTGATGGAGGAATGAAGCTACCGCCTACTGCTGCTACGTTAGGCAGATTGAGGTAGTCAACCAGGTTGTTAAGACCAACTCCGCCAGTTGGAACAAACTTAAGCTGGGCATATGGGCCTGCTAATGCCTTTAAGGTTTTGATGCCTCCGTAGGCTTCAGCCGGGAAGAACTTGACAACCTTAAGACCAAAATCCAGAGCCTGCTCAAGATCGGCTGGAGTTACAGTGCCTGGGCATACTGGCATGCCGTTCTTTAAACACCAGTCAACAACCTTAGGATTGAAGCCTGGGGTAATGACAAACTTGCCACCGTTGTCTAAGGTCTCTTTGGCATGATCGATGTCGTGTACAGTACCAGCACCTACGATGATTTCAGGAACCTCTTTGGCCATACGACGCATGGCTTCGCCGCCGGCTTCAGTACGGAAGGTAACTTCGGCAATTGGGAAGCCTGCCTTAACAAGGGCGCGTGCCAGAGGCACTGCATCATCAGGATCGTTCAGGGTAACCAGTGGAACGATACCGTATTCAGAGATGGTATTAAAAACGTTCTGATCTAACATAGCTATAATTTCCTAGAAAAAAACTTGTAAAAGTTCAGGTACAGCAGAAGCTGTTTTCAGATTTAATTAAAGTGCAGCGTTTTGATTAAATCCTGCTGCACTTTAGATGAATCTCTGACCGCTTTCTTTATATCTTTAAAAGAAAACGTCAGAAGTTCAGATCTGAATTAAAGCTGTACGCGCTTGTGGGACTCCATAAAGGCCTTGAGCTGTTCTGGAGTTGGCAGACCTTCATTGTCGCCTACGAAGGTGCACTGAATTGCACCGATAGCGCAGGCACGCTCAATGCACTTCTCTAGTGGCAACCCTTCCATGAGACCTGTCAGAACACCGCAGGCAAAGCCGTCGCCGGCACCAACAGTATCAACAACCTTGTCGATGATGAAGCCTGGAACCATGAATTCCTTGTCGCCGTCTGAGCACAGAGCACCCTTAGGACCGCACTTGGTAATAACGGTCTTGGCACCTAAGTCGCGGTAGAATTTGTTGATCTCATGAGGATCGGTGGTGTTGCAGAGGATCTTGCCTTCACCGTCACCTGGCATAACCATGTCAGCCTGAGAGGCGAGATCATTGATGTATTTAACCATTACTTCCTGAGATGGCCACAGCTGTGGACGCAGATTTGGATCAAAGGAAACATAAAGGTTAGCCTCACGTGCCTTCTTGAGCATGAGCTTTACAGCAGCGCGGGTAGAATCGGTCAGAGCTGGCAGAATGCCGGTTAAATGAATGTGGGAGAAAGCAGAGAAATCAATCTTTTCTACATCTTCCTCAGAAAGAGTGGAGGCAGCAGAGCCTGCGCGGAAATAGAAAATTTCAGGATCGCCCTTGGATACCTTGCTCTTCATCATGAAGCCGGTACGGCGCTCTTTGGTGAAGATGACCAGATTGTCATCGATGCCGTTGTTACGCAGGGTGCGGGTGATCAGTTTGCCGAATGGATCGTCACCTAATTTTGTCAGATAGGCGGTCTTGTGACCAAGTCTTGCTGAACCTGTTGCAACGTTGAATTCAGCACCGGCAACAGCCAGACTGTATCCCTGAACGCTGTCTAATGAACCTTCATTCTGAGCAATAAACAGACCCATTGGCTCGCCTGCGAGCACTAATCCTTTACCCATGGTAAAAATCTCCTAATGTTTTCTTACAATTCAAAGCTGTGCATTTATTAAAATGCATCCCTGCGCATTCATCTGATCTCATATAAGGCCTTTCTTACTAAATAAGAACTGGCTATCGTTAAAAAATGAGCACGCAGGAAAAATCCTGATGTCTTCTTTATATTTGCAGTCAAAACTGCAGACAGAGAAGAATAATGCTTCAGACATTATAAGCTAAAAATTAAAAATTCTTCACAAAAATTACCATATAAATGATCATATCTCTTTTAATTTGAGATCTGCTTTTGATTTTTTGATCTCAAGCGCATAAAATGGAGTGATGTAGTATGTAAGAAACTGCAAAATAATTAACGAACTTATGCAGCAAGCTAGTAGTGCAAGCTGTGCTATGAAGCTGCTAAAGCTTACATTTTCCGATATTGCCTGCTGACAGGTAAAACTGAAATAGCGCTGGTACCCCTGATGAACGAATTTTATCTATCGACTGATTTTGCGGTTGAAAACACCAAAGAGCCCATCAACAGACAGATATACAGATTTTTAAAGAGAGCCATTATTGAGTGCAGACTGCTGCCTGATGATCCGCTCTCTGAAAATGAGGTGGCCTCCAAGTTTAAATTCCGCATCTCCCGCCAGCCGGTAAGAGAGGCACTTATCAAGCTTGCCGAGAATGATTTTGTGGTGATCCAGCCTAAAAAGACTACCAAGGTTTCTAAAATATCAGTAAGCGACATCCTGCAGGGCGCTGAAATCAGAAAAGCAATTGAAAGCCATGTGGTGAAGATAGCAGTAGAGCGTATAACCGATGAGATGCTTGACGCGCTTGAAAAAAATGTCGAAGCTCAGAAAAGAGCTGCTGAGCAGTACGATCTGCACGAACATTTCTCCTTGGATGATTCCTTTCATCGCTCCATCTGTGAGGCTGCAGGTCTTGCCAAGGCCTGGGCCATCATTGAAGGCTTTAAGGGAGTAATGGACAGAATGCGCTTTCTGGCTCTTGAGTATGAGCTTGCCCCGATGATTATTACTTCAAATGCCCACCGCAAGGTCTTAGAAGCCTTAAGAAATCATGACGGCGAAATGGCTGCTAGGGCCATTACCTCGCACGTCGATGAGACCAAGTCCTCACTTGAGCATGTGATAGCAAAGAGCAAGAAAGAATGGTTTACTGACTGATAAAGTCGAAGATCTAGTAGAGAAGCCTGATATAACTGTCAGGCTTTTTGTTATCTAGCAAGAGTGTTTCTCTTTAAGGCGGTTTGGGAAGGTTACAGCTCTTCGGTGCCGTCTAGGTGTAGCGGCAGCTGCCAGTCAATTTCACGCAGACCGTGGGCTTTTAAATACTCATTGGCTTTTACAAAATGATTGCAGCCGAAAAATCCGCGGGAGGCTGAAAGCGGGCTGGGGTGAGCAGACTCTAATATCAGGTTGCGCTCAGGATCGACGGTTGCAGCTTTCTTGCGGGCAGAATTTCCCCACAGAATGTACACCAGATGCTCACAGTTTTTATTGAGAGCTGCGACTACAGCATCAGTAAACTCCTCCCAGCCCTGGCCAGCATGGGAGAAGGCCTCACCTGCCTTTACGGTAAGTGTGGCGTTTAAAAGCAGCACGCCCTGACGGGCCCAGGGGATCAGGTTGCCGTGATCGGGGGTTCTGAAATCCGGATATTCTAGGGAAAGCTCCTTATAGATATTCATTAAAGAGGGTGGGCATCTGGTGCCTACTGGCACTGAAAAGGACAAACCCATGGCCTGATTTGGCTCATGATAGGGATCTTGACCTAGAATCACCACTTTGAGTTTTGACAGCGGCGTGTATTTGAAGGCATTGAACACGTCAGAGGCTTTAGGGTAGATAATATCTCCCTGGCGGCGTCTTTCAGCAACGAAACTCATTGCATGTCTGAAGTAGGTGGTATCTTTTAAAGGTCCTATAATTTCGTGCCAGTCCTGCATAAACAACATGAGCAAGAATGCGGTCGTCCTTGCTGCTATCTCCCTTTTTATTTAATCAAGTATCATTAGAGCGCTTTTATTCTACCTACCAGAAGCCTTTTATTCAAACCGCACTCCAAAAAGATAAGTGCATTTAAGAGGCAGAGATCATAAAAAAGCCGCTTGAATAAGCGGCTTTAGAAGATGTATTACTGTTTAGATTAAAGCGAGTACTTTTTACTCTTCTCTCTTGGCCAGCAGCTTTAAGATTTCGATGTAAAGCCAGCAGATGGTTACCAGCAGAGAGAAAGCATTGTAGTATTCAAAATACTTTGGCAGACCCTGATCAACAGCGTTCTGAATGCCTTCAAAATCTAAAACCAGGTTGAAAGCTGCAATGGTGCAGACAACCAGTGAAATCAGGATTGAAAGAGGACCTGAGGTTGGCAGCAGGTTGTGACCGAAGAGTGCAAATACTATATCGATTAAATAAAGTACCATTACACCGGTAGTTGCGCCTACGATAATAGAACGCATTCTGGCGGTTGGCACAATTACTCTGAACTTCCACAGAGCCAGCATGGAAATTACTACTACAAAAGTAGAAATAACGGCTGTGGATACAATGCCAGGATACTGGAACTCAAAAATTCCAGAGAGCACGCCTAAGGCTCCGCCTTCAGCCACTGCATAGGCAGGAGCAGTGAAAGGTGAGAGATTAGGCTTAAAGCAGGTTACCAGAGCAATAATAAAAGCGATGATCAGGGAACCGTACATTAGGCCGTTAGGTATTGCTGCGGTATTGATAATGGAATTTATCGTGTAGTTCATGGAGAACATACCGATAACCATGGTTAAGAGAACGAGGATTATGGATTTTGTTGCGGTACCATTTAAAGTAGCTGCAGCTTCAGCTCCGCCAAAGTTAAACTGGCCGGCTTCACGGGTTGCAACTGCTAATGCTGGATTGGATGATTGCATGTATTTATGCTCCTGTTTGTATTGACAGCAGAACAACCGCGTTCTGCTGAGAAATAAAAATCTATTCCGTATAATACTATAAATGGGGATATTTTTAAGAGCATCAAGAGGTAAGAATCTCAAGTTTTATCAATTAAGCGCTCATTTTTTAAAATATTTTTTGAAATATCAGAAAATAATTCTTCTGTATAGAAAATCAGTGATCACGTTAAAATCTCCTGCAGTCTTAAAATAGCTGAATGTTAATTAAGCTAAAGCTTGTGGCGATTTCATCTTTTTTCTCTATTTGCTAACATAGCAGACAGAAACGCAGTTTTTAAAAATGCCTTTAGGCCTTTTACCAAATTGTGCCCGAAAAGCCCCTGGCTTCAGCCATGGGGAGCTGTCAATTAGAATCGATAAACACTAAGAGAGGATGCAGATGCGCATAGATTTACGTGAGGTGGCTTGCTTCGGAGTTGCCGGAAATTTCACAGGACATTTGGAACAGGCCGGCGAGGCCAGCAGCTTTGCTGAGGTTAAGACTGCCGAGGCTAATGCGCCAAAGGCACTGTTTCCTACCTATATCCCTGGCGCCAAAGCACCGACTCCTGAATTTTTAGGTACTTTCCCGTTTGACGAGTACCGGATTATTTTCCCTACTGGCGTAGACAAGCTGCAGATTGAGCCGGAATGTGCCATCGTCTGTGACTGTGTATGGCAGGACGGCATTTTAAAGGACCTTAAGCCGCTGGTTTTCGGAGCCTCCAATGACTGCTCCATAAGACGCGAAGGCGCCAGCAAGATAAGCGAGAAGAAAAACTGGGGGCCGTCCAGCAAGGGCCTTGCCAGCAACCTTATCAAGCTTGATACCTTTGAGAGCGGCGGAATTTTAGATAAGTACCGTATAGCAAGCTTCATGATCCGCGAGGGTGTAGTGCATGCCTATGGCGAGGACAGCGCAGTCAGAGACTACAGCTATATCTACGGCAAACTGAAAGCCTGGCTTTTAGACAGGTTCAATCAGCAGGAGAACAAGGGACCTGCGGAAGATCTGCATGCCTACCTGAATGCCTCAGGTCTGCCGCAGCGCGTCATGGTATCAGTAGGTGCCACCCGCTATACAGACTTTGGCGAGCATAACTTCCTTAAAAACGGTGATCGCTCCGTAGTGGTTGTGTATCCTGAAAACGTCTATTCAAAAGAGGAAATTATCCACAGGGTAGAGCGTGACAATCTTGAAGAAGATGATATCTCTGTGCTCTTTCAAGAAGTGGTACAGTAAATTCTTTTAATCTGAGATGAGAAAGGGCTTCTGCAGTTTTCTGCAGAAGCCCTGAATATATATATAGACCGTTAAACCTTGAGACTATTTCAAGGCATCTTTCAGCGCTTCAACTCTGTCAGTCTTCTCCCAAGGGAATTCCGGACGTCCAAAGTGGCCGTAGGTCGCGGTAGGGCGGTAGATTGGCTGTAGCAGATTGAGCATCTTGATAAGGCCGAATGGTCTTAAATCAAAGACTTCAGCAACAGCTGCGGCAATCCTGTTATCGTCTACCACACCGGTCCCATAGGTATTGACCATGAT
>DMTG01000237.1 GCA_003477345.1 Succinivibrionaceae bacterium
ACATCCCAGTTTTCAATATTCTGATTAAATGTCCTTGCCCCTGCGAACATTTCCTCCATTGAAATAACGCTGCTGGTATTCCATTTGCCAAGAGGCTGATTAAAGTTCAGACAGGACTTGAACATCTGATTCATGCGGGTGACTTTTGATACATCCCAGCCTTCAAGGCTCTGTCTGAAGGTTTTAGCCCCTTCAAACATCCCGGACATGTCAATTACGCTGGAAACGTCCCACTGACCTATAGGCTTGTTGAAATTCTGACAGTTACAGAACATCTGACTCATGTCTGTAACACTGGAGACGTTCCATCTTGAAAGGTTGCGGTTAAAGTATAGACAGCCTTTAAACATGCTGCGCATGGTAGTTACCTTGGAAACATCCCAGCTCTCCAGCGGTCTATTGAAAAAGGCGCACTCGTAAAACATGAAACTCATGTTGACAACGTTGCTTACATTCCAGCTGTCGAGAGGCTGATTAAAAAAGGTATCACCTTCGAACACAGACGCCATATTAGTTACATTGGACACATTCCAGCTGTCGAGAGGCTGATTGAATGAAGTGCAGCCGGCGAACGCCCTTTCAAGGTTAACAACGCTCTGAGTATTCCAGGTATCTAAAGACTGATTAAACTTCTTACAGTCAAAGAATATGTAGGCCATGTTCTGAACTCTGGACACATCCCAGCGTCCCAGGTTCTGATCAAAAGAAATTGCACCATTGAACATGCTGTCCATAAAGGCGACATTGCCGACATCCCAGTCACCTATAGGCTGGTTGAAGTTTACACAGCTCTGAAACATTCCTGAGGCATATTCAAGCCTGGAGACATCCCATTTATCGAGTCTGCCGTCAAAGGCCAGACAGCCGCAGAACATTCTGGTCATATAAACCACGCTGGAGACATCCCAGGAGTCCAGCGACTGGTTAAAAGAAGAACAGCCCTGGAACATTTCATTCATTGAATCTACTTTGGAAACATTCCACTGGTCCAGGGGTTTATTGAAATTCTCGCAGTTTTTAAACATCTGACTCATGTCAGTTACCTGCGATACATCCCATTTATTAAGATCTTCATTGAAGTCGAGGCAGTTTAGAAACATGTGGCGCATTGAAACCACATGAGAAACGTCCCAGTCTTCAATGCCAGAAAAGTCCATGCGCAGAGAGTTTGCAAAAACCTCTGTCATATCAGTGATCAGCGAGGTATCGATTTCATAAAGTCTGACTGATTCATCATCAGCAAGCTCTATGAGTTCCTGTGTTGTTGCAGGCTTATAGATCGTGTCAGCCATTGTTTATTCTTTTATTAATTAGTTTGTCTTGTGCTTTCAGTATACATTAACACAGCAGTTCAGTGATAATTACACTGATATGCTTGTAAATTTTTTTTATTGCTTAAAATATTTTTTTCTAAATCAATACGGATTATACAATTATTATCATTTTTCTAGCAGACAATGGTAATTTTGCTAGAATAGCCGGATCAGAAGAAAAATACGATTAAATAAATACAACACTAATATTTTTATTTCAGGATACTGCTTTGAACTGGAAATTCGTGCTTAGCGTCATGGTTGCCTTTGCCATCATGATGTCATCAAGCTACACCATGCTCATTCCATTTTTACCAATATATCTGGTAAGAGAGCTTGGCGCTACTGAGTCAAATGTAAATCTTTGGTCTGGTGTCATTTTTGCCATTTCCTTCGCCATTAGCGCGGTAGTATCTCCGCTATGGGGCAAACTGTCTGACAAAACAGGCAGGAAACCGATGATCCTGAGAGCCAGCATTCTGCTCGCACTAACCTACTTCTTAGGCGGTCTGGTTCATTCTCCACTGCAGCTGTTTATGGTAAGAGTACTTCAGGGATTTGCCTCAGGTCTCTGGCCTGCCTGTCTTGCTATGCTTTCTGCCTATGTGCCAAAAAACAAACTCGGCATCGCTATGGGGCTGATGCAGAGTGCCAACATCTGCGGCGGAATTTTAGGACCTCTTATCGGCGGTCTGCTCGCTACCGGCTTTGGAATGCGCAATTCTTTCTTCATTGCCGCCTCTCTGCTCTCTACTATTACCCTTATAACTGTTTTCTTCCTGAAAGAACCGCCAAAGGAAAAAAATGCCAACGGCACGGCTCCACAGAGAGTTACCAATACCGCTTTAATAAAAAACAGAAGCATTCTTACTCTGCTGCTGGCAGCAGGTCTCACCAATATGGTCATTCTTCAGCTGCAGCCTATAATGACCCTCTACGTTGGTACTTTAGAAGGCACCAATGCGGACAATCTGGTACTGATTTCTGGCATAGTATTCTCCCTGAGCGGCATAGCTGGAGCAATTGCGGCTCCTTTCTGGGGTAAGACCGGACAGCGGGTGGGCTTTTATAAAACCATGATTATCGGTTTTATCTCAGCAGGCTTTATTATCGCATCGCAGTCCATTCCAGACAGCCTTATGGTATTTGCTATCCTGCAGTTTGTAAGCGGGCTGGGATTTTCGGGAATTTTCCCTTCGGCAAATTCAATTCTAATCCTAATAACACCGCCAAATGCCCGCGGAGCTGGTTTCGGACTATTCTTCGCAGCCCAGCAGGTAGGCGGAGCAATAGGACCGATTTTAGGCGGTATTATCGCCACCCTGATGCCTCTGAACTCAGTATTTGTAGCCTCAGGAGTGATCCTGCTTCTGATCGGTATTACCGTACTTGTAGCTGCACCTGAAGGCATCAAAGTCAGAACAGGCAGTAAAGAAATTCCAGAAAATATAGCCCGTCAGGACTATATAGAAAAGATTAAGCAGGAAGCGATTGCGGAAATGAAGCTAAAGCAGGCAAAAGCTAACCATAAGAAAACAGCAGATGAGGAAATAACTGATCTTATGAATAGACATATGCCGACATCAAACCGCGATGATCTGCCTTACATCTGATTTATGTCCAATATGGAACAAAGATCAGTAATACAGCATCTGCAAAAAAGCGCATTTCGGCGTGGGTCATAAAGCAGTAAACACTGTTAGAAGCGACATTCTCCAGAATCCTGTGTTTTGCAGCAAAACACCAAAATTTGACTAATTAGCGAAGGCTAACTTCCTTATTTGACAAGGAGCTAGCCTATTTTTGTGACCTGATTATCTGTTTTGATAATGCACGTATATTACGTCTTACATATGTGTTATAATCTCTGTTGAGAATTAGGCTCATGAGGT
>DMTG01000008.1 GCA_003477345.1 Succinivibrionaceae bacterium
TACCTCTGACGGCTTTGATATGGTTGCGCCATCAGGTGAAGGCGCCGCCCGCTGCATGAAGCAGGCTCTGGCAATGTGCGATACTCCTATTGACTATATAAATACTCACGGTACTGCTACTCATTTAGGCGATATAAAAGAGCTGCAGGCTATAAGAGAGGTCTTTGGAGATAAAGCTCCTGCAATATCCTCCACCAAGTCCATGACAGGACATACTCTGGGGGCTGCCGGTGCTACTGAAGCTCTGTTCAGTATTCTGATGATGCAGAATGATTTTATTGCTCCATCCATAAATATTGAAAATCTGGATCCTGAGTGTTCAGGTTTTGATATCGTCGCCAATGAAGCCCGTGAATGCAGACTGAATACTATAATGTCCAACAGCTTTGGATTCGGCGGTACCAATGCCACCATTATTCTGAGAAAATATAGTGCCTAATAAAAAAATCAGACTGGATAAAGCAGTCTCTCATAATTTCGGAGCCTCTCGTGCAGAGGCTTCTTATCTTATAAAGAATTCCCTGGTAGAAGTTGACGGTGAAGTTATAACTGATCCTGCTTTCAAAATTTCTGAGAACAGTGAGATTTCTCTGGACGGGAATACTGTAGAAGCCGACAGCGGTTTTAAAAAGCGGGTCTTTATGCTCAATAAGCCGGAAGGCTATATCTGCGCAGACAGAGATAACAGAGCGCCGGTCGTAGTAAACCTGTTTAACGAAGAGATGCGCTATACCGATCTTCACTGTGTGGGACGCCTGGATATCGATACTCAAGGTCTGCTGCTGGTGACGGACGACGGCGAACTGAATCATAAAATAACCTCGCCTAAAACTTCCATAAACAAAGTCTACATAGCCAGGACCAAAGAAGAAATAAGTCCTGCAGACATTGAAAAATTTGCCCGCGGTCTTAAACATCCTGAGGAAGAAAAGCGTTATCTGTCGGCAAGTCTTGAAATACTTGAACCAAAGCTTGGGCGTGTCACGGTTACAGAAGGCCGTTTTCATGAAGTAAAACGTCTTTTTGAATGCGTGGGCAATGAAGTGGTAGCCCTCAGAAGAGTCAAGATAGGCGGGCTTGAACTTGATGACGATCTGGAGGTCGGAGAATATCGGGAACTGTCAGCAGATGAAATCGCACTGCTGTTCTCGTAAATAAATATGTCGCGGCTGACCGCGACATAAAAACTTCTGCTGCTGGCTTTTTCTAAAGCGCTAGTCTTTGAAAACTCCAAAATGCTCCTGAGAGAAAACTACTCGCTGTCTTACTGACAGGCGGGTTTTCTTAGGCATGGCCTCAATGAGTCTGAGTCTGTGCAGGAGACCTGCGTTGTTGCAGATCTGAATGGCAAGCCCCGGTCTGGCGTTGAGCTCTAAGAGCATAGGACCGCGATCTCTGTCCAGCACAATATCGGTTCCAATGTAGCCAAGGCCTGACATATCGTAGCAGGAGGCTGCAAGCTCCAGAACTTCCTGCCAGTGCGGAACTCTCAGCTCTGACAGTCTTTTTTCTGTGTCAGGGTGAAATTCTATAGGCTCGTTGAACTGAACTGCTCTAACCGCTCTGCCGGTACGCACGCATATGCCTACGCCCACAGCCCCCTGATGCAGGTTGGCTTTGCCGTCCGAGGCGGCAGTGGACAGACGCATCATGCACATTACAGGAAATCCCTGAAAAACGATTACACGGGTATCAGGTACACCATCATAGCTGTATCCTGAAAATACGTTGTCAAAATGGATCAGATCTTCAATCAGCGCAAAATCCGGCTTTCCACCAAGAGAAAAGAGCCCTGCCAGAATATTTGTAACATGCCTTTTCAGATCGTGATTACTGATTTCCTTGCCTGAGGATTTGACAAACTGGCCGCTGGAGGTATTTTTACCTTTAATGACCAGAATGCCTTTGCCTCCTGAACCATGGGCAGGTTTTATGCAGAATTCAGTGTGATCGCCAATGATGTTGAAGATATCTTCTATCTCATGCTGGTTGGATACTGCGCCAATAAGTTCAGGGGTGTTTACTCCATGCTCAATGGCAATACGCTTGGTTAGAAGCTTGTTGTCAACCAGCGGATACAGGCTGCGTTTATTGTAACGGCCTATATAGTTCACGTTGCGCTGATTCATCCCCATGATGCCGTCTTTTGCCATCTCAAACGGATTGGCATAGCGCTTGGTGAAACCAGAAAGTCTGTTTAGAAGTCCCATTATCTGACCTCTTTGTCTTTATCTGAATCCCTGCGCTCTGCAGAATCAGTGCTATCTTCCGCTGCTCCGAATTTCTTTTCTATTTCTGCATTGACTTCATTTTTCCATTTGCGGGAAGTATTGTGCGGATCTTTTTTTAGCTCGGTGAGTTCATCGTGCAGCTTGTAGAGCTCAGGCTTATCCTGATCACCGTTGGCATATTTCTTAATCTGATAGGACAGCGGTTTAAAGCGTTTCATCTCAGATAATCTGAAGCCGGTGTAGTTGCCCATAAGCAGTACCAGACTCAGTATCACCAGCTGCAGGCCTAAGAAATTGAAGGTGATGTGCTGCATGGTGAGGCTGCTCATGGCAAGATAGGCCGATACTGCCACAAACAGAGAGCCGCCGCCTTGCTTTAATACCTCTTTATAGCCTTCTTCTTCCCAGAGAATAGACATTCTTTCAATGGTCCAGGAAAGAATAATCATTGGGAAAAAGGTGATCTTAAGACCCTCGGTAAGACCTATCTTGTAAGTAAACAGCGAAATGCCGCCGATTATGGCTATTACTACGATAATTACCGCCGAGATTCTTGCTACCAGCAGTAAATTCAGGTGCGACAGCCAGGATCTGATGATAAGTCCGGCGCCTACGAT
>DMTG01000139.1 GCA_003477345.1 Succinivibrionaceae bacterium
TAATAGGAATCCCCTGGCTTCAGCAATGGGGAGCTGTCAATTAGGCAAAATAACAATATCGGTGAGGAAAAAGTGTTAAGACAAATTGCGCTGGATACAGAAACTACCGGCATGAATGAAGGTGGCGGCGATGACGTCGTAGGTGATCACCGCATCATAGAAATAGGCTGTGTTGAAATTGTCGACCGCAAAATCACTGGACGCAGCATGCAGGTGTTTTTAAACCCTGACAGGGAAGTTTCCGCAGGAGCTATCAAGGTTCACGGTATAACCAATGATTTCCTGGCAGACAAGCCTCATTTTAAAGATGTAGCTGGAGATTTTATTGATTTTATTACCGGAGCGGAACTGCTGATTCATAATGCCAGGTTCGACGTGTCTTTCATAGACAGTGAATTTCGCATCGCTGGAATAAAAGAAAAGACGGCACAGCTTTGCAACGTAACAGATACTATAAAAGTGGCTACCGAAAAATGCCCGGGCCATCAGGTTAACCTTGATAACCTATGTAAGATCTATGGCATAGATTCTTCTGCGCGTACAATGCACGGAGCTCTTCTGGATGCCGAGCTGCTTGCGGAAGTATATCTTGCCATGACCGGCGGGCAGACCTCTTTCGATTTTGGAGATACGCAGGAGCAGAAAGTCTATACCTTTACAAGGTGGAAGAGACCTGATGGCGTAAAACTGCCAGTGATGCCACTTGAAAAAGGTAATTATTCTGCCCATATGATGGGGGCGATAGATTCTGAAATTTCAGCGGCGCTTAATAATAAAAAGGGGGTACCCCCGGTTGCAAGCAGTCCCTGGGGACCCGAGTTTTCTTTAGATATGTCGAAAGCTCCGGTACAGGGAGAGGATGAGGACAAAGGCGCTTTTAAAAAGCGGGTTTCTGCCTTTAAAAAGGAAAAAAAGGCTGAGGCGGTAGCGAAGTTATTAACCGCTGAGGATCTGAAAGCTTTTGAAGAGTATTCAAAAGTGCAGCAGGATCTGTATGATGAATGGCTGAAGAGAGTGAATGGCGGTTAGTTTCAGCGCAGCAAGGAATTTTTTAATTGAGGAAAAAGCATGCTTTCGTTTAATGTATTAGATGATCTTAAGCAGGCCTATGAGGTTTTAGGAAATTTTATAAATCAGCCTGACACTAAGGAAAAGATAGAACAGGCAATCGAGATTATGAGCGACTCTATCAGGAATAGAGGAAAAATCATAAGTGCAGGCAATGGCGGAAGCATGTGCGATGCTCAGCATTTTGCTGAAGAGCTTACCGGCCGCTATCGTGAAGACAGACCGGCGTTTCCGGCTGTAGCCATCTGCGATCCAAGCCATATCACCTGTGTGGGCAACGATTATGGTTTTGACTATATCTTTTCGAGATATTTAGAAGGAATGGGATTTCCGGGAGATGTGTTCTTAGGTATCTCGACTTCTGGAAATTCCAAAAATATCATTGAAGCCTGCAGAGTCTGCAGAGAAAAAAATATTAAGAGTATCGTTCTGTTAGGTAAAGATGGCGGCCGCTTAAAAGATCTGTGCGATTTACCGATAATTGTGCCTCACGATGGCTTCGCGGACAGAATTCAGGAAGTCCACACCATGATAATTCACATTATGATAAGAGGAATTGAAGATTCTCTGAAATAAAGAGAGAAAGAATTATCGAGGATTAAAAAAGGTGGAGCTCAGCTCCACCTTTTTTACATTTAAGCGATGGTTACCTGAGCACCAGACTCGCCTACTTCAGCAATTCTGCCCAGCTTCCAGGCTTTTTCACCCTGCTGCTCAAGAATTCTGACAGTTTCTTCGGCACTGTTCTCGTCTACTACTATGACCATGCCGACGCCGCAGTTGAAGGTGCGGTACATTTCGTGACGGTCTACGTTGCCTTTCTGCATGAGCCAGTCAAATACTTCCGGCCACTGCCAGGTTGAGCTGTCACAGGCAGCGCAGGTCCCCTCAGGCAGTACTCTTGGAATGTTCTCCCAGAAGCCGCCGCCGGTAATATGAGCCATGGCGTGAACATCGACATGCTTTAAGAGTTCCAGAATGCTCTTGACATAAATTCTGGTTGGAGCAAGCAACGCATCGGCCAGCAGAGCTCCTGACGGAAGTTTTTCTTTAAGCGGATCAGTCCCTGAAAGCTTGATTATATGGCGGATTAAGGAAAATCCATTGGAGTGAGGGCCTGAGGAGGCGACTGCTATCAGAGTGTCGCCTACGCGTACCTTGGATCCGTCAATGATTTTTGGTGCATCTACAACACCTACACTGAAACCTGCCAGATCATAGTCGCCATTGGCATACATGCCAGGCATTTCAGCGGTTTCTCCGCCTACCAGTGCGCAGCCTGCTATTTCGCAGCCTTTGGCAATGCCGGTGACTACAGTAGCGGCGACATCAACGTCCAGCTTGGCGGTAGCATAATAGTCTAAAAACAGTAATGGTTCGGCACCCTGAACAATCAGATCGTTTACACACATAGCAACCAGATCCTGACCCACAGTTGAATGGCGGTTCAGATCTATTGCCAGGCGCAGTTTTGTACCAACACCATCGGTTCCTGATACCAGAACAGGTTCAGTATAGCCTTTAGGGATTCTGGTCAGAGCGCCAAAGCCACCTAAGCCGCCGATTACCTCAGGGCGGTTGGTACGCTTGACAGGAGCCTTAATTCTCTCTACGAGTTCCTCGCCTGCGTCAATATCGACACCTGCGTCTTTATAGGTCAGATTAGACATATCGCCTCCGTGAAAAATCTGCGCTCATTGTACTAGAACGAAGCATAAATCAAACAAATATTTTCAAAACAGCCAAGATGCACAATTATGGTAAGATTATGACATAGATATTTGGGAGAAAATAACAGTGAGTAACTTGAGTAAGGTTTTATCTTTTGTATTTATATCGGCACTGGCCGGCAGTGTAGCTGCTGCAGCTGATGAAACCGCTTCTGTCGCTGAAAATACTGTGGCAGACAATACCGCAGTTGAGATATCAGCAGTACCGTTTATTTTTGAAGCTTCATTGGACAAAGGCATTGATGAAGCGCTCAAACAGACCTATCAGCAGGCCCTGCAGGTAAAATTTCCGCAGCAGAGTTTTAATGTAACGGATACTGCCAGTGCCGCTGCAGCCATCTCCAAAATGCACATGCAGAACGGCCGCCTGATTGTTACCTATGATGAAAGCAGAATCTCAAGTGATACTGCAGGCTCCTATGCCTCCAGCTGGTCAGGACTGGAGACTCCGGTGCTCTGCTGGCTTGCTGATGTAAAAAGCGGCACTCTTACCGCGAACGGCAGCGATGATCCTTTTGCCGCTCAGCTGATATCTTCTGCAGCTGCCAACAAGTTTAAAATTATTTTCCCTCTGATGGACATTGATGAGGTTCAGGCAATCAACGCCAACACAGTGCTCACCAATGGAAACGAGGCTCTGCAGCAGGCTTCTAAGCGCTACGATGCCAAATTCATAATTGTAGCTGCCAAAGAAGATAAAGGAGATTCCGCCGATTTCAAATGGAGCATCTATGACAGCCAGGGCAGAAGCGTAGGTTCAAGCAGCATATCAGGCGGCTATGAATTTGTGGCCTCAAAAAGCGCCGGTCAGATGGCCAAGTCACTTGCTGAATTCATGCCGTCAATGGCAGCCTCTTCAGTACAGACCGGAGTCTCAGGCACCGGCGGCGATAAATTTGCTATCGGTCCTGGACCTGGCAACATAAAGGTAAAGATTTCCGGCGTTGACAATATTCTGGATATAAAAAAGATCATTAGCACGATTATTATTTTCGGCTATGAATCTGATGTTAAGCTGTTAAGCTATGATGCTGACGGATGCATATTCAGAATTGCGACCGCATCATCTCCGCTGATTCTGGACGGAACCATGGCAAACTCGGGAGAGTTTTCCAAGACAGGTCCCTGGACTTATCACTGGAATAATAGTTCTGGAGTTGTAAAAGCTGCGCGTGACGGAGTAGGTCCTGCAGACAGCAGCAGAGTGGTATCCCATCTGTCTGGCAACAGGGTTATAGCAGCCCCTGCACAAAACAAAGCTGTACAGGAACAGCAGACAGCTGAAGCAGAACAGATCTCTGATCAGACTGACAGTCCAAAAGAACAGTAATTAGACGGGATGTAGTGCTTGAATTTTAAGGCAGGACTATGCAGGACTATGCAGGACAATCCCAAGGAACCTCGTCAGGAACTATTGAACCTGAAAGTATACGAGCGCGCTGATTTCTCTACTTATGTGGAAGGAGAGAATTCGGCCGTAGTAGAGTCTTTGAAAAAGGCCTCTTTTTCGCATGAAAAAGAGTTTTTTTATGTATCTGGTCCTCATGGCAGCGGCAAGTCTCATTTAATGGGAGCTCTGCGCAACAACCTTAAAAAACCTGATAGAGAGTGTTTTCTTCTGGATCTGGAATTTGCGCTTAAAGCCAATGCCCAGCCTGAGATTTTGAATCTGGAGCTGCCTGCCGTAACCATACTTGACAATGTAGACGTAATTGCCGGTGATCAGCTGTGGGAACTGGCGGTTTTTGACTTATTCAACCGTTGGTATGATCAGCATCCCGGGACTCTGATTGTCACAGCATCCTGCTCTTTCAACATGATTGGCTATGAACGCGGAGATCTGCACACGAGGCTTGGCAGCGGGGTTATCTATTCAATAGAACCTCTGGACGATGACTCCTGCGTGCAGGCGCTTATGCATAAGGCCAAAGCCAGAGGCTTCAGCCTGCAGGAAGCCGCAGCCAGATATCTTGTAAACCATTTTCAGCGGGATATGCACAGCCTGGTCAGAATGCTCGACAAGCTGGATGTGGTTTCTTATGAAGAACGGCACAGGATCACCGTGCCGTTCATTAAAAAGGTATTAGAGCCAAAAGACTGATCTAGCCTTTTTCCAGATATTCATCAAAACGCTTCTGCTCACTGGTCTGAACAATTTTGGCCTTGATGATTTCTCTGCTGTACTTGTCCCGGCAGATCCCCAGAGCCTGATTGTAAAGAGCAGTAGCCTGCTGATACTGGGCCTTTAGAAAATATACTGTCGCCTTGCTCTGCAGGGCATTGCATCTGTCTCCTGATCTGCCGTAAAGCTCTGAAAGTATCGAGTGGGCAAGAATATTGCCAGGCTGTGCGGTTGTAAACTTGCTTAGCACCTTAACCCCGTTTTTATAGTTGCCTGATTCAAGGTATACATTGCCAAGATTGATGGTTACAGCTTCATTTTTTGGTCTCTTGGCATAGAGACCTTCAAGTCTTGCGGCCGCGCTTGAGGCTCTGCCGGTTTTGAGATCAATATCTGTTCTGAGGTCAATAACAAACATATTGTTCTGCAGTGAGCCAAGACTCCCCAGATATTCAAGGGCTTCTCCGTACTGCTTCTGCTCATAGCAGATAAGCGCAAGGGCATAGTTTCGATAGGTTGCGGATAAATTGTCTGGATTTGCAACCAGTCTTTCCTTCAGCTGTTTTAGATCAGTGTTCATATAGCGCACTTCCACACGGGCTTTGGCCAGCAGGAAGTCAGGATTTTTGGAGTTCGCTCTTGCCTTATACTGAGCAAGTCTTCCCTGGGCTTCAGCAACACGGGTTTCAGAAAGCGGGTGGTCCATAAGCATTACGAAGGCCGGGTTTACATTGCCCTGCATGGCCATGAGCTTTCTGAAAAGCTGAACCATTCCCTCAGGGTTAAAGCCGGCTCTGGCAAGAACTCCGATTCCAATGCGGTCAGCCTCATATTCGTTATCTCTGGTAAAGTTGATGCTGCTCTGGGTACTTACGCCCATGGTTGTAGACAGGGATGCCAGACCTATCATTGGATTTAGAATGGCCATGGCAATTGATCCGATAAGGCCTGCTGTGGTCAGGGGAGCTTTCTGCTCCATGTCTTCGATGTAGCGGGCCAGATGCCGCTGCGTCACGTGCGAGATTTCGTGGGCGAGCACAGAGGCAAATTCATCCTCCGTATCGCAGTAGTGAAAAAGTCCTGTATGCACCATAACTTTTCCGCCCAGAAAAGCCGAGGCGTTGAGAGTCGGATTGTTTACGAGAAAAAATTCAAACGGAAAACGCACATCCTTGGCATTCATTACCAGTTTTCCACCGATGCTTCTCAGATATTCTCCCAGCACCGGATCTTCTACAAAGGCCATAGTGCCTCTGGACTTTCTCATGAAATAGTCGCCAATCTGTTTTTCTCTCTGAATACTAAGTCCCCTAATGCCTGCGGTGCCTATATCAGGCAGCACTATGTCTTCTGCCGCAGCGCACATAAGACTGGTAGAAATTGCAACTGTAGAAAACAATTTCAATATTTTTTTTGCAAACATTTGTTCTCCGTAGCAGTTCGTTAGAACTTTTAGAGTAAAGCATACATCATTATGATTTATACTATAAGATACTATAAAACTATTATGTTCATTTTGGGCAATTAAATAACGTAAAGATAACAATATGATCAGCCTATTTAAAAGATGGTACCAGAACCACTTTTCCCAGCCTGGAACTACAGAGTTTGCCTTCGTCCTAATCTGTGCCTTTCTTGTGATCTACTATTTAATGTGGCTGGTAGGGCCTCTGGTGGTTGCACTGTGTCTGGCCTACTGTCTTGACAGTTCTGTCCGTCTGATCCTGTCAAAAACCAGATGTTCAAGAACTGTGGCCTCTGCCTTTGTAATGCTGGTTTTTACGGGCTTTCTGGTAGGAATTACCGTTCTGCTGGTTCCACGGGTTATCAAGCAGGGAAGTGAGCTGTTCAGCAACCTTGAAGATGCTGAGGTTTCTCAGGTCTATCAGCAGAGAAATCTCGATGCCAACGAGCAGGGGATAGACGGAATTTCAGGAAACGTATCCGTTGAACATAGCAATAACACCATGACAGCAGAAGATTTGAACAATCTGATTGCCAAAAAGATCTATGAATTTATCGAGCCTCTGCCAGAGCCGCTGCCAAGCATGATCACACAGCAGAACATATCGGATACCATCAAGCAGGCAAGGGAAGCCGTCATAGTAAATATCTCTCAGATATTCAGAAATCAGGTCATGCCGTCAGTGGTAAATGCCTTTACCTGGCTTATGTATCTTATCATCGTACCGATATTCACTTTCCTGATGCTGTCAGGAAAAAGAGAGCTGCTCTCAAGAGTGCGCACCTATATGCTGCCTAACAATCAGGTACTGATGAAGGAGTTCTGGCCTAAGATAAATAATCAGATTGAAAGCTATATAAGAGGCAAGCTGATTCACGTAATAATAATTACCTGTGCAAATACGATAAACTTTCTAGCCTTTGGCCTTAATTATTCCTTTATTTTAGGGCTGGGAGTAGGTATTTCGGTAATTATCCCCTATGTGGGAGCGGTTTTAATTGCTCTGCCTGTGCTGGTCGTTTCTGTAATGCAGTTCGGCTTTACCATGACTCTGCTGTGGCTGTGGGTTGCCTATGTTGTAATACAGCTTCTGGACAGCAATGTGCTCACTCCGCTGCTGTTTTCTAAGACCCTGAATCTGGATGCCTTTTCAATATTGGCAGCGATTCTGATTTTTGGCGGACTATGGGGCTTCTGGGGAGTGTTCTTCTCCATCCCGCTGGCTACCTTTATAAGAACCATAATTATCTACTGGCCTAGCAGAGATTCTCTGCAGCCCAAAACGGAAAGCCATAAAATTTCTTACACGGAAAAACGCTAGTTTCTCTTGCATAGCTTTTGCAGACGCAGAAGGAGCTTACTTATGAATATAAATTCTCTTTTGATGGATGGAAAAGACAACGTTGTTACCTGTGTCGCTCAGATAGAAAAAGGCGACAGCGTTGCCTACAGGCAGGATCAGGAAATAAAAACTCTGGTTGCCAGGGATGCTATTCCGTTCTGTCACAAAATCGCGCTTGTCGACCTTAAAAAGGGAGATCTCGTGTACAAGTACGGGGAAGTCATAGGTGAGACCTTATGTGATATTGCCAGAGGACAACTGGTAGATCACAGTAATATCTACAGTATTCCAAGAGATTATGACAGTGAGCTGCTTTAGGAGATAGTGCTATGAAGTTTATGGGCTATAGAAGAGCTGACGGCAAAGTCGGCATTCGCAATCATATTCTTATTCTGCCTACCTGCGCCTGCGGCAGTGAGAGCTCCAGAATAGTAGCCTCTCAGGTAAAGGGGGCTGTCAATATCATATTCAACACCGGCTGTTCCGATGTGGCGGCCAATACTGCTCTGTCTCAGAAGGTGCTGACCGGTTTTGCCTGCAATCCGAACGTTTACGGTGTAGTCATAATCGGACTGGGATGTGAAACGGTAAACCACAGAATGCTGCGGGAAAAAATTCAGAGCCTAACCTCTAAGCCTGTAGTCTCTTTTGGCATACAGGAGGAGGGCGGCACTCTCAAAACGATAGAAAAGGCTGTAAGAGCAGCCAGAGAGCTGGCTTCTGAAGCAGGTATGGTGCAGAAAGAGGAATGCGACTTAAGTGAAATCATCATGGGCATAGAATGCGGCGGCTCTGACGCCACCTCCGGCATCGCCTCTAATCCTGCGGTGGGCAATCTGTCCGACAGAATGGTTGATCTAGGTTCAACTACGATGATGAGTGAATCCATTGAGTGGATAGGCGGAGAGCATGTATTAGCCAAAAGAGCTGCTACTAAGGAGATTCACAATCAGATAATCGAAGTCTGCAGAAACTATGAAAATCATCTTAAGGCCGCAGGGCAGGACTGCAGAGCAGGTCAGCCTACTCCAGGCAACAAGGCAGGAGGCCTGTCCACCCTTGATGAAAAGAGCTTAGGCTGTATCAGAAAAGGCGGAACAAGACCGATAACAGAAGTCCTCGAACAGGCAAAAAGACCTACGAAGAGCGGCGCGGTAGTCATGGATACTGCCGGCTATGATATTTCCTCTGTAACCTCAATGGTTGCAGGCGGCAGCAATCTTGTCGTGTTTACAACCGGCAGAGGAACGCCTACCGGTAATGCCATTGCTCCGGTGCTGAAGGTTACCGCAAATAAGCATACAGCCTCCTGGATGTCTGACAATATGGACGTTGATCTGAGCGGAATTATAGACGGCACTCTGACAATTGAGGATGCAGGCGAGCTTCTACTTGGGAAGGTGCTTGAAATCTGCAATGGAAAGCTGACCAAAGCAGAGGCCTATGGCTTTTCAGATATAGCTGTAGACCACGTATGCAGGTATGTATAGAACAGTGCTATAGGAAGTACTAAAAGTAAATTCGATTGAGCTTTTCAAAGCTGCATTTCTGCAGTTTCCATCTGTCTATGAATGGGCATAATACTTTTTTCTGAGAGTTGAAGATTTTTCTGGCCTCAGAAAGACCGTTTTCTTTCGCCTTCTGGAACCATAGAATGGAGTTATTGCGGTTAGGCTTTATTCCGCGACCGTCTCTGTTAAGGACACCGAGATTATACATAGCAACAGGATCGCCATTTAAAGCGGCTTTTTCATAAAGCACTCTTGCAAGTCTAAAGTCCTGAAACTGCGGTTTCTCCATAGCAGCAAAACCTGCGTCATAGAGAAAGCCAAGCGCGGTATAGGCCTTTACAAGACCCATTCTGGCAGCTTCGAACAAAAGATTTTCTGCAAGAATTCGATTATGTTCAACCGGACTGTCCTTTAACAGTAAAAAGGCCAGATCGTAGGTTGCGTTTCTGTCTTTTCTCTTGGCAGCCTCTTTGAACCAGCTGAAGGCCTTATCTATACTGAAGTAGTCGTGTTCTATCTTGGCTGAAGCAATGCCGTATATAAATTCTCTGGCGTAGCGTTTGCCAAGATTAGCCTCGATGGAGCAGGCTTCGAATGATTTATTGCTGATATTGCCGGTTAATGCATTAAGACAGATATCCTCATAAGGATCTGCATTATTTTCAGCCAGAGCGCTCATAGACACAGAAGAAAGCAGTATTGCTCCCATAAGCATATAAAAAAGCCTGCCCATGCTGCGCATGCTTCCTCCTGACTTAAATAAAACTAATACATGAGGGTATAGAGTTTTCTTCTATATTCTCCCTGCAGAGGATCTCCTGCCATAGTATTTAGAATATCAATAAATGTTTTTTTGAGATCAGAATTGCTCAAATCGCTTTTTAGAATTGAGAACAACATCTCTAAAGCCTCACCTTTTTTGCCACAGTCAACCAGTGCGGCGGCAAGGGATTTGGTGATTTCAGGATCATCTGGATTGTCTGCATGCTTTTTCTGGAGCTCTTTTAAGGCTGGGGATTCTGCTGCCTGATCAGCTAATGACAGCGATGAAACCAGATCTTTGTATTCCTGTGAGTTCTGCTCTTCGCGGCCAGGATTGTCCAGCAGCTCGTGGGCTTTTACCAGATTTTTGTCTTTGATGTAAAGTCGTGCAAGTATCAGTTTAGCCTGCAGGTTGCTGCTGTCTAGCTTGTAGGCAGAGGCTGCTTTGGTGAGCGCTTCTGAAAGATTGCCCTGTGCCTCTTCAGCTAGAGCATCTCTCAGCAGGAGTTCAGTCTGGCTTGGCATGAATTTATTCAGGGTTTCCTGCAGCCTGGATACGATATCGTCACCTTCAAGCGCAGCAGCAGGGCGTCCTTTCTGGAATACGAAAACAGCAGGAACACCTCTGACTCCGAGCTGCATGGCAATTGCATTTGCAACCGGCTCCTGAACATTTGCCATTACAAGGCTTACGTACTGGTTGTCATCACTTATTGCCGATGTCAGGGCCTTGGTGGCAGCCTCGCATTCAGCTCCTTCCATATAGAAATATACAAAGACAGCCTTTTCCTGAGAGGCGTCAATAATGACTGATTTTGCATTCTGTTCTGTGAGTTTCATATAAAGATTCCTGACAAATTTTAGCTTTCTACTGTCAATAATATGGGGGCGCTGCAGGCGTAATGCAACCTTGCAGGATTAATTTTACCTGATCTGCCGGAAGCTAGGCTGCCGGCATGATTGCGTTCACATGACAGTCTTTGTGAGCGTTAACGGAAACGATTAAGTTCACGCATGGCTCTTATTAAGTTTTCAAGATTTGGCTTTACAGGCACGCTGCCATCAGCAGTTTCTATAAAAGATCTGCCGTCACGGCTGTAAACAGTGGTGGAAAGATTCGAAATCAAAATCAGATTCTTGTCACTTGTAGTAACTACGAAGTCTCTGTCTCTTCCGTCTAAAAGACTTTTTCCCATGCTGAAGTTGCGGGTGTCAGAAGTGATGCCCAGACATTCCCTGGCTACAGTAGCTGAAAAGTCATAGGAAGATGCGATAAATGAGCTGCTGGCCCCTCTCATTGCCTTGTTTGGCCAGACGGCAATCATCGGGACATGCTGCATTACGCGGTCATAGGTGATCTCTTTATTTAAATTAGGATTGCCCTGACAGGAGCTTATGAATATCAGAGAATTATCAAAGCTCTCTATGGATTCAAACTGCTCGAGGAATTCGGCGACGATTTTATCTAGTCTGTTTAATGAGTTTAAACGCTGTCTCTTTGACAGCTTGCTGTCAGAGAGCTCGTTTATATTGATGCACATAGCATATCTGGTGCTGTTTTCAGTGTAATTTCTGATGTTTTCCAGGGCTCTTTGGAAGATCGAGGCAGGATTGCTGTCTTTTTCAATCTTGGCCTGTCTTACGCCGGTAATCGTGTAGATATCTCTATCAGAAATATTAGACAGCTCATCAGTCATGACTCTGACTACGTATTCCTGACGGTGCATTTCTTCAACTGTCACAGGGTATACGGAGGAGTGCTCGAAGGCATTTCTGTAAGTGCTGGAAATGCCGTAGCCTGCAGCAAAAAGATTGTCTCTTATGTTGTCTTCAGGCAGATAGAAATTTTCAAAGCTGTGATATTTCTGTTTGATCTTTACAAGATTTGGAGTATCCGCCTCATTAATGTCCGTATAGGAAAGACCATTGATAAAGATGAGGATCACGTTGCTAGGATTCGGCAGCGGCTGAACATCTACTATTTTCCCGATAGGATATTCAATAGATGAATCGTTTATAGACGGCAGTGATTTATTGTTTAGCCAGCCATGATTCTCAAGAAAAGATCTGGCTGTCATAGGGTAATGCGCAGGCAGTACGGAATTTAATACGTTGATTTTGTCATAACGGTATGCATCTGCGGCGATATGCATGGAATGCGAGGATATAAAGGCAACAACCACAAGAGCGATGATCCCTTTGTAAAGAAAGTTATGTCCTCTGGTATAAAGACCGCGGGTGGCGATTTTGGCAAACATTATCTGTAGCGATATGACTATCGGAACCGCAATGAACATAAAGTTGTAGTTCAGACCGGTATTAAAATCCAGATCTCCTAGAATAATGTTGATTACATTAGAACTGATATGCACCTTTACTGCCAGGAACAGCTTGACATCAAACAGTAAAATAGCATCAAAGAGTATGGCAATGGCGACACTGAGCGCCCTGTACAAATGAAAATGTCCTATAAAGGACAGAGGGAAGAGCAGAATCACGTAGACTATGAACGCAAGAAAGCTCATGTGTCCAAGCCATGAAAGTATAAGATAGACAAAGGCAATAAAACTTTCTGTTTCTGGGGCTGCATATATGTAGGTCAGACCAATAAAGCAGGTAAGCAGGATATTCAGAAAGAGAAAATGGTGTCCCCAGGAGAGAGATCTTGAGGTCTGTTCCTTGTACGAGAAAATTCTAGAAAAACTTTTATCTTTTTTCATGGTCAGTTCTTAAAATTATTTTTTCTAAATTCTATCATTTTTTTTGCACAAATATCTTTGATAAAAAGAATCTTTAATTTCAAAATCTTATAGTACGAAAGTCAGGATATGGCAATTCTGCTTTGCCGTAATAAAACAAAAACTGTACAAAAGTAGCAGTTTATACAATATGTAATTTTAGTAGATACCTGATAATTAGCCAGTTTTTTAGGAGATAAACATGGCTAATCTATCAAAAGCACTTCCCATAATTGTAAGCAACTATTCAAAACTGTTCGGAGTCACTGTAAGAATGCAGGGGCGCAGCGCCTATACAAACGGGCGGACGATTAATATCCCAAGGCTCGATCTCAACAAGGAATATTCTGCAAGAATGGCCTATGGCTATCTGGCGCATGAGGCTGCGCATATTCGCTATACGGATTTTGAGATTGTAAAAGAATCCCATAGCCAGTTCTTTTTATTTGTACTTTTTAATATTCTGGAAGACTCGCGCATAGAGAAGATCATTGGCAGAGAATTCGTGGGAGTCTGGGAGAATCTGGAACTTCTGCGTCTGGCCCAGAAAAAAGAGTGGCAGACTTATAAAAATGAAATCAGCAGCTGCCGTCTTTTAAAGGAGATTGCGACTTTTGTGCTCTGCTATAGCGGATCGTGCTGCCAGAAATATAAATCTGAACGCTCTAAGAGCGCCTGGAGCTACTGGCATCTTAGAGCAAGAATCGGGGCTGGACTTACAAATAAAATTGCCGCTCTGACAAAAGGAGTTATGCGCTGCAGGAATTCTGAGCAGGTTCTAAAACTGGCTGAGGACCTGTACAGGCTTGTAAAAAATGACAAAACAGTCTCAGATCTGCTGGAGGACGAAGCTAAAAGGGCGCTTGAGGATAATTCTGATGAGCAGAAAACTTATCAGTATGATTTTGAATTTTCAGATAAGCAGTACCGGCTTGAAGCACACG
>DMTG01000238.1 GCA_003477345.1 Succinivibrionaceae bacterium
CCCAGACATAAAAGTAAAACTAAGGCTGCTTTTTTTAACATTGAGCTATTCTCCTTTTTTGGAAACAAAAAACTTTTCATAATTGTCACAGAGCCTTTTGAGGTAATTTTCAAACTCTGCATATTCATAGTCAGAAAAACCTGCAAAGCCGATGTTGACCACTTTCTCGACTACTCTTTCAAAGTCATCTCTGACACTTAAACCTTTATCTGTAATAGTTACTACTACCTTTCTGCGATCATCAGGACTTGCTGCTCTCACAACCAGCCCGTTCTTCTGAAGATTGCTGACAAGCGCTGTAATGGTGTTCGGTGCAAGTCCGGTTTTTTCAGCAAGCTCATTGCAGCTAAGTGAGTTATGTTTCCAAAGCTGCTCTAATACCGCACTCTGCTCACAGGTGAAGGACTCAATTCCCAGTTCATCTAAGATGCGGTTGAAAATTCTGGCGTTGTACTGCTTGATTTTATTTACATTATTTCGGCAGCTGTACTCGTGTCCCTTTATATAACGCATAGATACCGTCCTTTTTTCACTGCAGAAATTTTATTTCCAAATAGAATGTTTCTATATAGAAGTATTCTATATAGAAATAATTAATTGTCAAAAACTATTTTGCTATTCTTTGAAATAAAGGATGATTTTTTAAATCATTAATGTCTGAGCAGATATCAGTCTTTAGAAGACTAGCAGTGCTCTTTCCTGCCAGGTAAAAGTCTGGTCCTGTGCATTAATGAAAAACAGCCGGAAACCGCTATGGCCTGAGACTCTGACCAGTAACGCCACTCTTTAATTTCGGCAGACGTTTTTTCAGGCATAAAAAAGCGGTGGGAAAATATTCTCGCACCGCCTTCAGGGCTGCAGGACCTGCGCCCTGCTGCTGCCTTTTGATTTCTTTCTATAGTCTTTACATCAGGATCTTGCTTACGATGAACTTGTCATTGATATCCTTGACGGAATTTTCAGTAACCACCGGAGTGATCATGGTGTTGGTGATAGGCATGTTGAAGTTGAAGCGGACTCTCTCTTCGTCAATAGCACCTAGAATATCCTTGATATAGGAGGCGTTGAAGGAGGCCTCAATTGGCTGACCGTTGTAGTCAATTGCCAGATCGGCAGTAGCCTTGTCATGCTCGGCATTTTCACAGGTCAGTGTCAGTTTGCCGGCATTGAAGGACATGTAGACACCGTTTAAGCGCTTGGAGGCAAAATAGGAGGTGCTGGCCAGCTTGGACTTGAGCTCAGCCTTGGACATCTCAATGGTGATTTCAGAGTGATCAGGCACCACTGAATGCACGTTAGGATAGGTGCAGGTTATCAGTTTTGAAATCATATGATAGCCATTGCAGTCACAGGTGACTTCATCTTTGGAGAAGTTGAGTTGCACCAGAGTTTCAGACTTGTCATCAACAATCTTGGAAAGCTCGACTGCGCATTTACGGGTGATTAGAGCGGCCACCTTTTCAGTAACCGGCTGCGGCAGAGCAGAATCAATGATGGACATTCTGTGACCGTCGGAGGCGAATACGAACAGCTGCTGGTTTTCAGCCTCAAAGCGCACGCCCTTCAGGTAGTCACGGAACTCTTCATTGGAGACGCAGAAGATGCACTTGTCGAGGATGTGCTTGAGCTGGCTCTGCTTGAAAGTCAGTGACTGCTCTGGCTGTACCTCTGCAAAATGAGTGAATTCCTCTGCCGATCTGGTTCTTAAGGAGAACACCAGATCTGCCTGGGATATGGTCAGCATCTCAGTGGTTTCATCATAGTCAAACTGAGTCTGCAGACTGCCCTGCATCTGACTGCAGATGCCGGAGAGCTTGGCTGCACTTACGGTAAGCTCACCGTCGGTTACCACATCCACCAGCGGCACCACGCAGCTTAATTCAATGCTGTAGTCGGTGCCCTTTAAAGTGAGCTGATTATCTTTAACCTTTATATATATGTTCTGACAGATGTCATCTTTTTTAGTGGAAGAGCCTGAAGCTATGCCGGATATTTCCTGTAGTTTTCTGGAAATTTCTGAAAGAATAATTGAAAATTTCATGTTACGCCATCTGTCGAATATCAAAAACCAAAACACTCTGATAAGAAGCCAAACTGTCAGCCGCTTATCCATTAATGTATTATTTTAAAATAATTTTCGCGATAAAAAAACACACCAGCTGTCAGATCTTACTCATCAAGCCGTTAATTACGCTGTTATAAACATTAATGCAAAAAATTTTCAGGCTGAAATAATAAGGACGAGGCTGTTACAAATAAAGTACGGAAGTTCGACAGTTGACCATTTAGAGAATTGAATAAGACTATGAAAGTCTTATTTTTTTTGTCTAAATTTTTATATATTTTACTTGCACTAATGTCTATAATGTTCTATAATACATATAGTTGTATGTAGAGGTGCAGTTTATGTATATCAATACTGTCAAATCCAAGAATGCTGTCAGCTACTATCTGTGCGAGTCCTTCAGAAATGAAAAGGGTCAGACCAGAAACAGAGTCGTTGAGGCTCTGGGTAATGCTGAATATATAAAAAACACTTATAAAGTTGATGATCCAAAATCCTGGTGTACTGCCTATGCAAAAC
>DMTG01000087.1 GCA_003477345.1 Succinivibrionaceae bacterium
CACCATTTCTTCAAAGCGGCTCTCATTAAAGGTAAGACGATCAACTAAAGCAGAGGCAAGCTGCTGTTCTCTGGCCGCCTTGACATCTTCTGAGTTCACCTCAAAAATTCTGTCGTGATTTTTTCTGAGAGCGGCTGCAATGGCCATCAGTGCGCTGTTTTTGGCTGCAGTACTCAAAAGAGCGTAGCTATAAGATGCGCTGCGCGCCTGCTCGGCAGTTGTTTTCAGATTAAATTCCATTTTCTACTCTTATGCTAAAGCAAGATCATCACGGTGAATTACTACATCACCATGGGTAAAACCTAAAATAGTCTCAATATCCTCGGACTTCTTTCCTAAGATGAGTTCTATTTCCTCAGATGAATAGCGCGTAAGTCCTCTGGCAATGATCCTGCCTTCGGTATCGGCAATTGCTACAGTTTCAGCTCTTAAAAACTCTCCCTGAACCTTTACAATGCCTTTAGGCAGCAGACTGGCCCCCTTTCTGGTTAAAGCCTCTTTAGCGCCGTCATCCACAATCAGCCTGCCTGAGATCATGGTAGCCGAGCTCAGCCAGGACTTTCTTGCATACACAGGATGATCTGATTTTTTAAAATAGGTTGCCTCACCGGTACCTGCCAGCACATCGTAAATGCCTTCAGGCCTCTCACCAGAGCAGATTGCTATATCAATACCGGCTGCAGTTGCAATCTCGGCTGCCTTAAGCTTGGTCAGCATGCCGCCGGTGCCTAGAGATGTACCGCTGCCGCCAGCTAGTGCAAAGATTTCAGGAGTCAGCGCATCGACCTGCTTTATCAGCACAGCATTTTTATCGGTACGCGGATCGGCTGTATACAGTCCCTTCTGATCGGTAAGCAGGACCACGCAGTCAGCATCGGCCAGCACAGCTGTAAGCGCCGACAGATTATCATTGTCGCCTACCTTTATTTCCGCTGTGGACAGTGCATCGTTCTCATTAATGATAGGAACAACCTTGTGCTCCAGCATGGCAAACAGGGTATCCCTGGCGTTGAGATAACGGACTCTGTCATCAAGATCAGCTCTGGTTATCAGAAGCTGCCCTATATGTATCCTGTAGATTGCAAACAGCTCAGACCAGGTTTCCATAAGCTTGCTCTGACCTACTGCTGCCAGCATCTGCTTGGAGCTTAAATCATTCGGCAGTTTGGGATAGTCAAGATATTCCCTGCCCGTGGCAATTGCACCTGAAGAGACCACTATTACCTGGACGCCTTCGCTGATCAGTCTTGCTACAACCCTTACAATTTCAAGCATCCTGGCTCTGTCGAGGTGTTTTGAACCTCCAGTCAGGGTGCTGGTCCCAAGCTTGATTACAACCTTCTTGTATTTTATAGAATCTGTCACTTTATCTGCCCTGGCCTTTGCTATAAAAAAACTACGAATCCTGCCCGCTGAATTTATCTTTAATAAAGTCAAAGGCTTTCACAAAAGCCTTATTGATGAACTGAGAATAATTAATGTCCTTCATTTCATCGACTTCGCAGGATGAAAAATTATTTCTTATAAGATTCAAATCTTCCTTGGTAGTTGCCGAGCTGTCAATTTCTATGGTGTAGCATGGCACCTTGCAGCCACCTGAAGATGAAAGCAGTCCCTGGGTTTTCAGCGACAGCGTCTTGAACAGAGGCTTGGCCGACTCCCAGTTGCCCGCATCGATGCCCAGCCGGTTTGCATAGAGCGATCTTAGACACAATGGAAGATTGTCCAGTATCCTGCTGTCTGTAAACAGACTGTTGACGGCAGGAGTGATGAGAACCAGGGCTTTTACGGTCTTTTCATTGAGTATGGCAGCTCTCATGGCTGCATTGGCGCCGATATTCAGACCCATGATCGCAATATTGCTGGAGTCTATGCAGGATACTTTGGCAAGATGTCTGATGGCAGCTTCGATAACCACCGAGCTGTTGGCATTAAGATTAAGCTTGTCAGAAGCCCCCTGTCCCGGCATCTCAACGGTGAACATGGCAATGCCGCGTTCGCGCAGGAAGTTGTCATAGAGTCTGTAGAAATCGCACGGGTGGGACTCATAGGAGCCGGCGAGTACCAGACACGGCTGAACGGTATTTTTATCAGGTATATGCAGATAGCCTGTCACAGGTTTGTCCTGACCTATATCTATCTGCTCCTCTAGTAGCTCGCCGTTATTGGGATCGCATTTGAACATGCTGCGGTAGGCGCGTCTTGACTGCAGATCAGCATCAGCCGCCAGCACATCGCCGCGCAGATAAGGATAGGCGGCAATTGCGAAATAGCGGGCCGCCATACGGTACTGATGAGAGGCATCCAGAAGATCGTTCTTTTCTTCGGCACTCTTAGCCTTCAGGAGGCGGCGCTGGCCGATTGCGCTGAACTCATAGATCCAGTTGCCAGATCCGTACTCCTTTACGGTATCGAAGCACTGTGGTCTTGAACGCTCTTTAGTAGAAGTGGCGATATTGGCAAGAGCCTCTTCTATATCAAGACAGTTTCCGCCCTGCAGTGTCCAGGAAAAAAGATGGATAGGCCTATACCAGTCAGGCATAAAGCCGAAGGTTTTCAGTTTATCTGAGACCTTGGTAAGTTCGGTGCCTGAATTTGAGATAACAGAGGTCTCAGGATAATTGAATTTTGGTTTGAATAAAACTTCACTTAAATTTTGAGATATTTCTTTTTCACTCATAGCTTCTCCAGTGTCAGCCTATATTGACACAATAGACAAAAAGATTAAAGAGTTTAGCTTCTGCGCACTAGAGTTGTCTTCAGGAAAGCGTTTTATAAAGATAATTTTTACTCACATTACAGAGATAAGAGATGCAATCCTTTACAATTGAATCTGTAGCGTGATTTTCTGGAGAGTAAAACTATGGAATTTTCTTCTGTTTTATTAGCTTTAGCCTGCTCCATGTTTGCGTTTGCCATGACAACGCTAGGCTCGTCTTTTGTATACCTTATAAAGCAGCCTGGCAAGAAAATCGTCACACAGATTTCGCTGGGCTTTGCCGCAGGAATCATGCTGTCGGCAGCTTTCTGGGGACTTATAATTCCCGCGTTTGAAAAGGCAGATGAGCTCAGCCTTAATGCACAGCTGCACGTGACCTTGGGAATAGTCGTGGGCATTGCCTTTTTAATCCTGTTAGACAAGAGCCTGCCACACCTGCATATCCTAGCCAAAACCCCGGAAGGTCCGCACATTACCCTGTCTAAGAAAATCCTGATACTCTCAGCAATAACTATTCACAATATCCCAGAAGGCATGGCCATAGGCATCAGCGCCGTGGCTGTAAGTTCCTTTACCGATCCGGCCTATGCCTCTGCCGTAATGCTGTCAGTCGGCATTGGAATTCAGAACATCCCTGAAGGCTGTGCGGTGTCAGTGCCTTTCTTTGCAGAAGGAACCACCAAAAACCGTTCTTTTTTACTGGGTATGTTTTCAGGCATTGTAGAGCCGATTGCCGCCATAGCAGTTGCTATCTTTGCAGCGGGCAATACAGAGCTGCTGCCATTCATGCTGGCCTTTGCCGCCGGAGCGATGCTGTATGTAGTAATAGAAGAGCTGATACCTGAGGCGCATCTTGCCGGGCATTCTGACATTGGAACCATCAGCGTTCTCTCTGGCTTTACTCTAATGATGATTCTGGATACAGCCTTTGGCTAAATCAGAAATAAAAAAACTCAGCAGCTACCTGAGTACCTAGGTTACTTACTAATAAATGTTTGCAGGATCTGACAGTTAGATGCCAAGATACCTAGTAGCAGCTGCTGAAAATTAAAAAGTTCTTCAGAAGTTCAATTTCAAATAACCGACAATCAACTGCCATATCCACAGACTTTCCCACAGATAAAAAAAATTAATGAAAATTTTATTGACTTTCAGGTATGAAAACCGCGATAGTCCACAGCTGAAATCTTGGCACACTACGTGCTTTATAGATATAATACTGAAATTTAACAATATTATTTTTTCTAATTTTATAATAAAAAATCGAAAAGCCTGATGCACCAAAGAAATAATAAATCACCGGTGACAGTTTAGAAAAATAATAATTATTTATATGATAATAAAGCCTTTTTAAAGGAATATGTCAAAATTATTAGTAATTATTCTGAGTACAGGACACGCTGTCTGAAGCTCACTTTTCCACCGTATTATGCACTTTCCACAGACTTTTCCACCAAAACCACCATTTAAAAAAAATTATTTTCTTGCAAAATAAATTTTTTCAGAACTGAAAGCAATTGCGTATAGATAATAGATTTAATCCGTCTAATCAGCGCTAGATATACATAAATACCCAACGTTTTAGCCGGTATATGCATATTACCAGAAGAGATCAGACACGAAATACCAAGTATATTGTGATAAATCAGTAAGTTCTCTGAAAAGCTAGGCAACTGCTGCCAGATTTTTGCTTCTGCTGTGCTGGCGTACCAATTTTAGAGGCCATCTTTTAACAAATAATTACATTAATAAACAAATTTTAAAGGTACGCGTAACATATTTTTTGTGATCGCAGTCATAATATATGGCAGTTATAATTTTTTTTGAGCTTATTCACGTTTTATATATCTATATGAATTATTGTAATAATTTAATTAGATTATCAGAAGTACATAATACTGGATTATAGTTTTTTATGTTTATTTTCAGATAGTAATTAATTTTTTAGGGCAAACGGAACTAATTTTAAAATTTCTCGGACTTGATTTTTTCAAAATCGCGGTTTTGACTGGAGTTCTGTAATTATCATTAATGATCTTGTGCCATTAATAAAGTATATAAAAAGTACTCTTTATATTAATGCATAAAAATAAACATCCTAAAAATTAGTTCAGAAAGCCATTTGAGTTTCCGACAGGTGTTTTTTTATTTTTTCTTAATTATCAGAATATTAAAAAATGGCATTTGAACAATTAACAGACTTTCCCACAGGAGAGAGCAAAGCTTTTTATCCTGGCTGCCATGCAGGTATTAGGATTAATTATTTAAACCATTAAACAATTATCATACTGAAATTTAAAAGACTAAATAATATCTAAAGAAGATCTTAGCCAAAATTTACGTCTGTGGGGAGGTGAAATTTTCAAAGCAGACCAGTGAAAAATTATCCACAGTTTTTCCTACAGGCCCTGGCAGCTAATAATTAGCCATGTTGACTTTTAATTTAGAAATTTATTAAAGGTTTTTTGTCTATCTAAATAGACTTTTAATAAACAATCAGTTATTATAATTTAAACGAAATATTATCTTTTTTAGGATATTTTTTATTCGATTTACATTATCTGGCTTCAGGCAGAATCCCGAATATTTTTATAGTTATTCTAGGTTAACTCTGTTATTGCATAAAAAATTTTAATTTTTATATATTATCTTAATATTCAGTCAGATAGTTATTTATTTCAGAATTCTTTTAAATGTTTCCCACAGGCGTAACCTTTTTTTATACAAGATTTTTTTCCACAGATTTTTGTAATTCCCCCAGATTTATCCACAGTTGCAAACTTTTTTTTCATTTTGTGGCTTGAATATTCATTTTTTTCAAAACTGAAAATTTGCCATTAGATGCTGTTAATTAATGTTCATAAAATTTTTTATCAGTAATCATTACTGATAAGCTGTAGTTATAATATATAATCATCAACGTTAATTTTGTAGGTTATATCTTAATTTCAAAATATATTTACTTGAATATAAAAAGATTGCTGTTGCAATTTAGTGTACAATAGCAAAAAGACATAAGAAGAAAGGCGTTATCCTCTTACCAGATAACATATACGCAAAGGTTCAGCTTATTACCTTCAAATTATTGCAGCTGCAGGTTTTCTACATCTGTATATAAAGATGCTAGGTTTTGGCAAAATATTGATGACTGTGTTAACTGCGGTCTTTAAGTTCAGCTACACTCGCTATGAAAACGTCCAAAAAATCCGGGTTACTGCGTTCAGGCATTATTTCAGCTATAGCCACTTTCCTTTCCCGAATTCTGGGAATGCTCAGAGATATTGCCATCGCCAGCGTGCTCGGTGCCTCGCTTAGTGCTGACGTATTCTTTTTTGCAAACCGCATTCCAAATTTTTTCAGAAGACTTTTTGCTGAAGGGGCCTTTGCCCAGTCATTCGTGCCTGTCATGACCAAGACAAAGGAAACCGGCAGTAAAGAGGAGCTCAAGCAGCTCCTTGAAAAGACTCTGGGCACCTTAAGCACCGTCGTGCTGGCGGTTACTATTCTTGGCATGCTGCTCTCGCCAGTGGTTACTGCCGTATTCGGCTGGGGCTGGTTCAAGGCCTGGCTTGACAATGAACCTGACGGACAGAAATTCATCGAAGCCTCCGTGCTTCTGAGAATCACCTTTCCCTATCTGTTCTTTATTACGCTGACCGCGCTAACGAGCTCGGTGCTGAATGTTTTCAACCGCTTCGGTGTGCCGGCCATAACCCCCTGCATACTGAACATAGTACTTATAACCTTTATCCTGTTTCTATCTCCGTATTTTGAAGATCCCAACCGGGTACTGGCCTACGGCATGGTGGTAGGCGGCGTGCTGCAGCTTTTATTCCAGATACCTTTCATCATAAAGATTGGCATGCTCGTAAGACCGCGCTGGGGCTGGAGTCATCCCGGAGTAAAAAAGATCAGGCAGCTGATGATCCCGGCCATCATCGGAGTTTCAGCAAGTCAGCTCAATCTGCTGGTCAATACCGTGCTGGCCTCGTTTCTGGCCACCGGCGCAATTTCCTATCTCTACTACTCCGACCGCCTGCTGGAGTTCCCGATAGGTATTTTTGCAGTTGCAATTTCAACGGTTATTCTGCCGACTCTTGCTAAGGTGCATGCCACAGGCGACAAGCAGCTCTACAACGCAACCCTGGACTGGGGCGTAAGACTGGTGCTCTTCCTGGGTATTCCTTCCATGTTTGGCATGATTGCGCTAAGAGAGCCGATGCTAAGAGTTATCTTTATGAGAGGCGCCTTCACCCCTGAAAACGTGCAGCTCTCATCTGCGTCGCTGCTGGCATCGGTAAGCGGTCTGTGCGCCATTATGCTCGTGCGTGTGCTGGTACAGGGCTTTGCCGCCATACAGGACACCAAAACCCCGGTTAAGTGCTCTATTACCTCTATTGCCGCGAATATCTGCTTCAATCTGATTCTGATTGTGCCTCTAGGCTACGTAGGCCTGGCGCTGTCTACCGCGCTTGCCGCCTATGTAAACGTGTCTATGCTGCTGTTTCTGCTTATAAAGCGCAATATTTATATTATCTCTAAAGAAAGTATCCTGTTTATTGTCAAAGCTCTGATAGCAGGAATTGTCATGTGCTCAGCTCTAAGATATATCTCCCCGTCGTTTGATGAGTGGATAACCATGGGAACACTGGAGTCTATTGCCTATCTTATAGCCATGATCATGCTTGGCGGACTTATATACGGCGGCACCGTTTTACTGCTCGGTATCAAGCCGCGCTCCCTAAAACGCTAGCAGAACTCATTACTTTTGCTGTCCTGCGCACGTTTATATCCATAACTGCGTGAAACTTTGCTTAGATCTCTTTAAAATTATAAGTAACTAACTGATTTTATCAAAAGGAGTCGTAAAACATTGTCCTTCAGGGTTTCTTGCTGCTTAAAAATTATAAAACTTCTTAGAAAAACTATTGACAACTGATCTGTTTCCACATAGGGATATAAGGCGCTAAACGAATCGGAGGTTGCTTTTCTGTAACTCGCCGCCTGCAATAAAATTCACAAGGGCAGGACATGCCCGGCTTGGGAGTG
>DMTG01000057.1 GCA_003477345.1 Succinivibrionaceae bacterium
GTCTACATCTTTTAATGAGATTACTGCACGCTCGCTGACATTGCAGAACATGGCTATCTTATGACGCTCATGCGGAGGAATGGCGCTTTCTGAACGGCAGACCAGAATATCAGGCTGAATGCCGATTGACAGCAGTTCCTTTACAGAGTGCTGAGTAGGCTTGGTTTTTATTTCGCCTGAAGTCTTCAGATAAGGAACTAAAGACAGGTGCATGAAGATTGTATTTTCTCTGCCTACTTCTACAGCCAGCTGACGAATGGCCTCCAGAAAAGGCAGTGATTCAATGTCACCTACAGTACCGCCAATCTCAACGAAAGTTACATCGTTGCCTTCAGCACCGCTGAGAATTTTTTCCTTGATAGCATTGGTGATATGAGGAATAACCTGAATAGTTGCTCCTAAATAGTCACCGCGTCTTTCTTTGCGGATAACATCAGAGTAAATTCTGCCGGTTGTGAAATTGTTTTTCTGGGAAAGCTTTGCATGAATGAATCTCTCGTAGTGACCGAGATCCAAATCAGTTTCGGCTCCGTCTTCAGTAACGAATACCTCTCCATGCTGAATAGGACTCATGGTACCTGGATCAACATTAATGTAAGGATCTAATTTCATTATGGTGACTTTTAGACCTCTTGCTTCAAGAACAGAGGCAAGAGAGGCTGCGGCAATACCTTTTCCTAAAGAGGAAACAACACCGCCAGTAACGAATATAAGCTTCACTTTGGAAGACATGCAAACTCCATGAAAAAATACAGTTAGTAAAAGCGAAAAAAAAAACAGGAATTCTGAAGTCCTGATCTTTTACTCTTTCTTTTCTATATGCACGAAGCTTACATTATAACACGTACTTCTAATCACTACTTGAGTAAAATTTCTTTTTATTGATAAATCGTAAAAAAATAATTATCAAACTAATTTTTCTCTGTTGTTTAGGCAATATTAATTTTTTAGTTTTAAACCTCTTCTGCTGTCAAAAATTAATTTTTTTCTTCCATCTGGTTTAGGTGAATTCCTTATGGCATAAACATTCCCACAGCTTTCCCACAGTTTTGTCGCAAAGTATTACTGAAAAAGTAATCTAAGGTGGGGGATCGCCTTATATATGCCGTTTTGCTGGTTAGATCACAAATAAACCAGCAAATAAAAAAATAAATTAATTATTTTGTGAAAAAAAATATATACCAGTATTGTCGGTAGGTTTTTATCACTATGAAATAAAAATAAATTATTTTCTTGAAATGAGTTTTCAACAAATAACCCACAGTTTTTGTACACAGTAGCCATTAAATCGAGCCTGAAGGTAGGGGAAAAGCATAAATATGCCGTTTTTTAAAACACGCATAAAATCTAGATGCTTATCTTGTATTTTTGAAAATTAATGATTGTGGTTTTTTATGAAAAATTTAAAAGCAGTAGTAAGAATATTTAAAAATAACTTTCGGAAAAATAATAAAATTATTAATGATCAACCTTTTTCTACAACTTTCCAACAGGCATCTTGCAGAGATCACATCACAAAATCATTTAAGGTAGGGGAAAGGCATATTTATGCGTTTCTATAATGTAGGTGATTAGAAATTTCTGCCTTCACTGAGCAGACTTGCTATATCGGAAGGTCAATTTGAAATTATTGATTACATTGATGAATAATTTTGTGCGAGAGGAGAATCTCAAAGGCAATATTTTGTTTTTGCATTGATTTCTATTCTATAATAAAGTTTATTTATATCCTTAGATAAAGGATTCCCTGTATCACTTAAGACTATTTGATTGACTTTATAGCATTCGGAACTGGCAATGGACATGAAATTTGTAGGAAAAATCTGTGGTGGTTTAGTCGGAGCATATGTACTGTATGTTTCTGCTGTAGGTCTTATATCATCTCCATCTGGAGAAACCTATCAGGCTCCTGAGGCAGAGAGCATCAAAACAGATAAGGATAAGGCCGTTGTCATATCTGAGGCTTTATGCAAGTCAATCGATAATCAGCTTTCATCTTTTTTTGGCTGGCTGCCTAATGATTTACTTCTGGTTCCTACAATTTTAGATAATACAACTTCCTATCAGAGGGGAGTCATCTATGCTACAAGGCAGGCCTCTGATGTCCTGTCTAAAACTGTAGCAAGATACGGCAATACAGACACTGTTGATAAAAGGCTGGCAGATGCATCAGCCAGATATTTTGCCTATGGTGAAAATGTCTGGGGTTTCTGGTTTATATATGACTGCGAAGATAAATATAAAGATGGAATCAAATGCTGGAAAAACTGGGCGCAGAGCGTAGGCGAAACAGGCAAGAATTCCGGTGTATACAACGTAAAGTCAGACGATATTTATCAGATTTTAAAAATGTGCGTTTCCATGACTGACTACTCTCTTGGAATTCTTAACAACGATGAAATTACCCATTTTGACAGCGACAATAATCTGTATTACGCCAAGGGCATATGTTCAGTAGTTCTCAATTTAGTAAAGGGACTGGTGGCAGTCGATTCTTCTATTATTGAGCGCGGCAGTAAGGAAAATGTAGAAGAAGCCTTAAAGCGTCTTGAGTATGTAGCGACCTTTGATCCTATTTATGTGACAGCAGGCGGAAACAGCGTGGGAGACGCTATGATGCCAAACCATGTTGCAGCAATGGCCCGTCATATCGATGTTGCCAATAACCGTATTATCGATATGATGAATTCCATGGAAAAATAAAGAATAAAAAATGCTCAGACTGCTACAATGGTTTGAAAAACTCGTAGCTCCGTTTCCTGATACGGAAATTGAACAGCCGCCTCAGACTTTAAGAAAATTTATTCTTTACTGCAGCCGCGGCTTGTGGAAGTTTCTTATCCCAATAGCTATCCTGAACAGCATAATTGCAGGAGGAGAGGCGTTCTTCTTTTTCTGCATGGGAAAACTGGTCGACTGGACTACCAATACACATCCAGTAGACTTTATAGATTTCTATGGTAATTACCTTCTGATTATGCTGATGGTGGCAGGCGTTGTTCTGCCGCTTGCAAGTCTGCTGCATTCACTTCTGCTGCATCAGACCATTGCCGCAAATTTTCCGATGCGGGTCAGATGGTTATCTCATCGCTACTTACTAAATCAGAGTCTTGCCTTTTTTTCAGAAGAGTTTGCCGGTCGTATTGCCAATAAGGTAATGCAGACTGCAATTTCTGTCAGAACCGCTGTTGAAAAAGCGGTAGACGTGGTTGTGCATTTCATAACCTGCATTGTGGTAATGTTCTGGCTTTTAGCCGATGCCGACATATATCTTGGACTGCCGTTTGCTGTCTGGCTCGTTATTACGGTCTTTGTATTTTTCTTTTTTGTTCCAAGGCTGAGCTATGCGGTACAGCGCCAGTCTGATTCACGCTCTGAAATGGTAGGAAGAGTTGTCGACAGCTATATGAATATAGCTACAGTCAAACTGTTTGGCGGTGGAGGAAAAGAGACCAGGTACGCCAAGGACTCAATGAACAAGTACATTGAGACTGAGTATGCCGCTCTCAGGATTCTTACCGGTTTTGAGATCGCAGTTCAGTTTATAAACTACACACTGATAATAGTGCTTACCATGACTGCTCTATGGCTCTGGTCCAGTTCGGTTGTCACTGCAGGAAGCATTGCAATTGCGATAGCTATTGCTGTCAGAGTAGTGAATCTGTCCAGGTGGATGATGTGGGAACTTGGCATGATCTACATGAACATAGGTACAGCTTATGACGGCATGAACACCATATCCAAACCTGTTACGGTAAAAGATCCTGAAAATCCCAAAGAAATTGCCAAGGCAAAAGGGGATATTCGATTTGATAACGTGTCTTTTTCCTACATAAAAGGTAAACCTATTTTTGAAGGGCTTAATCTTGATATCAAAGCAGGAGAAAAAGTCGGAATCGTAGGCCCGTCAGGTGCCGGAAAATCCACTCTCGTCAATCTGATTCTGCGTTTTTACGATATAGATAAAGGAACTATAACTTTAGACGGAATCAATATCAGAGATCTGCGGCAAGATGATCTAAGGCGCAATTTTTCAATGGTTTCGCAGGATACTTCTCTTATGCATAGAACTATAGAAGAGAATATCTGTTACGGTTCTGAAAATCCGGATGAAATTTCATTAAGAAATGCTGTCACTGTAACCGATTCAGTTGATTTTATTGAAGCCTTGTCTGATTATCGTGGCGGACGCGGAATGAGTACCATGGTAGGAGAGCGTGGAGTAAAGCTTTCAGGCGGACAGCGTCAGAGAATTGCCCTTGCAAGAGTGGTGCTTAGAGATTCTCCTATTTTAATTCTGGATGAAGCGACATCTGCTCTGGACTCTGAAACAGAACAGCTGATTCAGGATAATCTTAAAAAGATAATTGACGGTCGGACTGTAATTGCAATAGCCCACAGACTATCCACCTTGTCTATAATGGATAGAATTGTTGTGATAGACAAAGGAAGAATTGTCGAGTCAGGAACCCAGCAGGAGCTAATCAGCCAGAATGGTCTGTTTGCCAGCCTGTGGCATAAGCAGTCCAAAGGGTTTATCGGCAAAAATCCATAGTAAGAAACAGTAATTCTGTAAGCCACAGTAGATTTACTGTGGTTTGTTTTTTTTATTTGCAAAGACATTCATAAGAAAAATTTAAGAGAGTGCGTGTACAGTAGAAAGTCAAGTGCAAAAAAAATGTTTGTCAGAGGGGTTAGTTTTGAATATTTTTAATCGAACTCATTTTTATATTTTCATATGGGCAGTATTTATTTTTACCTGTACAGAACTAGGACCATATTTCTCTAATGACTTTCGTTACATGCTGATACAGGGGACAACTGAT
>DMTG01000091.1 GCA_003477345.1 Succinivibrionaceae bacterium
CGAGCGCTTCGCAATTCGTGAAGGTGGTCACACCGTAGGTGCTGGTGTTGTTGGTGACATCATTGAATAATTCTTAAATGAATTAAAAGGGGTCGGCTTTATGCCGACCTTTTTTATTGCTAAAAGAAAGTATGATTTTTTATGCCAGATTGCAGCAGTATATTTTTATTTGAGAGAATGTGGCAGACTCAAGAAAAGCATGGAAATCAGTATGTAAAAGCAGAGATATAGACTTTCTCTAATTTTTGTGAAGGTTTTTAGCCTGTATCTCAATTTTTCTTGTCGAAAAGTTCCATAATACGTTGTGATTTTTTGATAATTAACGTGTTAATAAAAGATAAAAAATATTATCATCGTAGACTGGTGAATTGTTTAACACATAACGGCAAATAAAGCTTCAATGCAAATCATGGAATACTCAGTAATACTGCTCAGCTACTATTAAGTTGTGCAAAAGAACGTCTAATTGAATTTAATGTAAGGAGAAAATGGAATGCAACAGCATTTTGCGGATAGAAATCTATCTCTAGATTTAGTACGAGTTACCGAGGCGGCCGCTCTCGCTTCTGGTCATTTTTTAGGAAAAGGTGATAAAGATGCGGTTGATGCTGCCGCTGTTGATGCAATGCGTATTGCCTTTCAAAGTATGCACATCCGTGGAACTATAGTCATTGGAGAAGGTGAAAAAGATGAGGCTCCAATGTTATACAAGGGTGAGCAGGTAGGATATGGCGACGGAATAGAGGTCGATGTCGCTGTAGATCCTATTGATGGAACTACCTGCGTTGCAAATGGTCAGCATAATGCCGTTGCTGCAGTAGCAATTGCTCCTAGAGGTCATATGTTTGATCCTGGCCATAGTTTTTACTGTCAGAAGCTGGTCGTTGGCAGTGAGGCCGCTAATGTTGTCGATCTCGATGCACCATTGAAAGATAATCTGCATAATATTGCCAAGGCACTGGGAAAGCAGGTAAATGAGTTGAATGTATTCGTGCTCGACAAGCCTCGTCACGCTGATCTCATAAAAGATATTCGAGTTGCCGGCGCAAGAGTGCTGATGCATAGAGAGGGTGATATTGCAGGCGCAATCATGGCAGCTGATCCTAGGAACAGCATCGATCTCATGATCGGTGTCGGCGGAACTCCTGAAGCTATCGTCACCGCCTGCGCTTTAAAGGGAAGCGGCGCTCAGATGCTTACTAGAATGGCTCCAAAGACAGAAGAAGAAAGAAAGCTTATTGAAACTGACGGAATAGATATCAAGGCAATAAGATGCGTTGATGATTTAATCACTTCAGATGACTGCTTCTTTGCAATGAGTGGCGTTACTGACGGTGAACTGCTAGACGGCGTTCATTACGAAGGCAATTTTGCTGTCACATCCTCAATGTCAAGCCGTGGCCGTACTGGAACAATCAGATACCTGACAGCATGGCACAATATTAAAAAACTTGCCAAAATGAGTTCTATTAATTACTAATTCTAACTAGTATTAGTTAAATAAATAGAATAAATAAAGCCCTCTAATTAGTATGAACCCCGTTATTGATCACCATGATTGATAACGGGGTTTTAAGATGGAGTAGCCTTTTCTGTATTATGCTGCAGTGAAGGTCTTGCGGGCTCCGCGGTATGCTTTTGGCATAGCTTTCTTCTCTTTTGCAAATTCTGGTCTTGCGGCCATTATCTGATTGATCTGATCTTCAGTCATTTTTCCACATGATAAGCCAATTGCCTTGTAGGTAATGAATGGTCTTGCATATTTTGAAATAATAATCGGAGTCTTTGAATTTGAATCTGTGTTTCCAACAATTTTCAGAATGCCGCATTCAATAAGATTGCTTACGGTAGGCTCGCTTAAAGGGAGGTTAAGTACAGATTTTCTCTGTAAAACATATTCTCTTAAGAGAGCTCTTTCGCTGAAATCCAGTGATTCAACTGAATGCTCAATGATTGCATTTCTCTTCTCGTTCTGTTTGCGGGTTTTTACAGACCAGATTGCGGAAATCAGCATCTGACTTATAAAGTTTGACACTTCGAAAATTAAAGCCAGATACAGGAAAATTCTGTTGCTGTTAATTCTGTGTGCAAGTTCTGCTGAATAGTTTTCAAAAGGAAGAACTAGTAATAAAACTGTAACGCAGAATAACCAAATCATTATAGTGTTGAGAGTACGTAATGCATTGCTGTTTGTATTAAAATCTCTATCCATTTTGCTACTCCATAAAAATTTGTCATTTTTGGTAAGTACAAATAATTCTGCAAGTAGCGTGCCACTGTGTTTTATATCTTAAATATCAATATGATATTTGGTAGGTGACAAAAATTAATAATCTCCTGTCTGAAAATGTCAAAAAAAAATCACTCTCTTTTTTATCAAAAGGCGCCATACTAATCAGGTGTTTTTTGTTGTTCTATGTATTGTCTGATAATGGAAATAGGAGCACCTCCACAGGAAGAAGCAAAATAAGATGGACTCCACAGAGCCTTGCCCCATAGTGCTTTGGTAATAGAAGGGTATTGCCTTGAACGAATAATCC
>DMTG01000037.1 GCA_003477345.1 Succinivibrionaceae bacterium
ATGGCAGAGGAAACCTTAAAGCAGAGTATGAGGGTGAAAATGCCTTTAGAACCTCAAATCCGAAGGTATTTGCTGCAGGTGACGGCAGACGAGGGCAGTCTCTGGTGGTTTATGCCATAGCCGAAGGCAGACGCTGTGCAGAGGCGGTAAACAGCTTCTTAAGAGAAGAAAACTGAACTCTGAACAGCAAATACTCAGGTATCTAAACAAGAAACTCTGCCTAAGGCAGAGTTTCCTGTTTCTAGCTTAGGTTAATTCCAGTGGTGGTGCGTGACCTCTCCTGTAGGCTCATAGATAAAGGTATGAGCTCCGAAGAAGTCTCTGAGTCCCTGAATCATATTGGCTCCGACTACTCTGGTGGTCATGGCGTCAAAATAGGCGATGGCGGCACTGTAGGCAGGGGCAGGGATGCCGTTGGCAATAGCCAGGGTGACAAGCTTTCTGAAATCAGGCATGGAGTTATCGATTTCTTTTGCGAAATCAGGTGAATCCATCAGATTTTCAAGATTTGAGTTCTGCTCGAAGCTTGCCGTGATACGGTTTAGGAATTCTGCTCTTATGATGCAGCCGCCTCTGAATACAGAGGCAATTGTGCCGATAGGCAGTTCCCAGCCATAGTTTTCCATGGCTTTTTTATAGAAGACAAAGCCCTGTGCGTAAGCGGCGATTTTTCCTGCATACAGAGAGTTTTCTACGATTCTTACCAGTTCTTCTTTATTTTCTACAGCACATACTTTTGGCTTGCTGCTGAGCAGATTAAGTCTTCTGCGGCGCTGATCGATATAGGAGCTGTCGATTCGGGCATTGAGCGCGGCATCAATAATGCTCAGGCTGATGCCGTTTTCAAAACCGCTCTGGGCTGTCCATTTGCCGGTACCTTTCTGTCCGGCGCTGTCTAATATCTTGTCTATAAGATCGCCATCGCCGTCAGGATCTTTGGCAGCCAGTACCTTAGAGGCAATTTCTATAAGATAGCTTTTTAGTCGGCCCTGATTGAATTTTGCGAATATGTCGGAGATTTCCTGATTGGAAAAGCCTCCCAGATTCTTCAGCAGCAGGTAGCTTTCAGCAATCAGCTGCATGTCGGCATATTCAATGCCGTTATGAACCATTTTTACAAAGTGTCCGGCTCCATCGGTTCCCATATAGGCGCAGCATGGCTTGCCGTCTTCTGAGGCTTTAGCGGAGATTGCGCAGAAAATCTTTTCTAAATACTGATAGCCTTCCTTCTCGCCACCGGCCATCATGGCAGGACCGTGTCTTGCGCCTTCTTCGCCGCCAGATACGCCAACACCGTAGAAGCGGATTTTCTTTTCCTTAAGCTCTGCATAACGTCTTCTGGTATCTGTGAACAGCGAATTTCCAAGATCAACGACAATATCTCCTTCATCCAGCAGTGGTGTAAGCTGGCTGATTAATGAATCAACAGCTTTTCCTGCAGTAACCATCATAAGAATGCAGCGAGGTTTCTTAAGAGAATCCAGCATTTCCTTCAGATCATAAAAAGGGTGGCATTTTGGATGGCTGTTGTCTTTTTTGAACTTATCGACCAGATCGCTTGTGTAGTTCCAGAGTGCAATTTCATATCCGTGATCGGCAATATTCAGTGCCAGATTAGAGCCCATTACGCCTAGTCCGATAAGTGATATGTCGTTCATTCTTCTTATCTCCATATGTGTGTTTAATTTTTATAGTTTACTGACATAATAGTCATAACTGAATGATGTAATTTTATCAAAAAAGGTGATTTTTTGTGAATGGATGATAAGAATATTGACATAGATCTAGCATTTTTTGCGTTTTGCAGAAAATTACAGATCTAAGCTGTCATCAGTTTATGCCAGATGACGGCTTATTGAGGATAAAAAATAGCTGGTGCGGCAGAAAGATTACTTTATGTTTAGAGTATCAGTTCATCTAAATCATCAGGTACAAACAGTCTGCCTTTGAAAAAGGCTTTGCCTTCATCAGTGTAGCGCTGTTTGCGAGTCTCGATGTCGTTATCCTTGGTGTGATAGATTATCAGGTTCTGAACTTTCAGATTCTGAGCATTTTCACAGGCTTCTTTTACCGTAGAATGGCTCTTCTCATACGGTTTGAAGCGGTCTCTTTCCTCGTACTGACAGAAAGCCTCATGCAGCAGCCAGGTGGCATTTTTAGCGTATTTTTCAAGGTGAGGGCGGTAAGGTTCATCACCTAGGCATACCAGGGATTTTCCTTCCTCAAGTTCCATCCTGCAGCCGAACTGTTTGGTTTTCTGAGAGCCCATATCGAAGAAGGTAACCTTGTGACCGAAAGCGTCGATACTCTCGCCATCGTTTACAACCTTCAGGTGCAGCTTCTTTTCAAGCTGGTCAGACTGTTTTTTCTGCAGCAGATCGCAGGTAAGCTTTCTGAGCTCTTCAATAGCCTCGTCATGACCGTATATAGTGACATCATCGTCATATCTGCCTTCAGCCATGTTCTGGGCAATGAGTCTGACTACCCAAACCATACCGAGAATATGGTCGATATGCTTGTGAGTAAGAAAGATATGATGAATCTTTTTATAGTCGATATTACAGCTTTCAAAACGCTCTAGGATCTGACTACCGCCGCCTGCATCAGCCAGAAAGTACTCATCTTTTTTTACATCGTAAATAGAGAAACAGGTGTTATAACATTTAGTTACGAATGCGCAGCCTGTACCAAGTATTCTAATTTTCATGGGTAAGAATCCTGAGGAAAAGTCTTATAAATTCACACATAGATAAAGCTGTATTTTAACTGAATGCAGCGGAATAGGAAAATCGAAGTTCTAACTTATTTTAGGAGTGGCAGAAAAGCGTAAAAATTGTGGCGCCTATCTGGCGCCACAATTTTTGTTATTCAGGGCTGTCCTGTTAACGACGACACCCTTCAGGTGAAATTACTTTTTGAGCATATCAGTTAAAATAACTTCTAAAATAACCTGATTTAAGAAATCAGCACTCATCTGATAAGTGCGGTGAACTTTTGGTCCATCGTTCTTCTGACGGAATTCAACACCGACCCTGAGTCCGGTATCCTTGTTGAAGCCACCATACTTTGCATGCAGAATAAGATCTGCAGCCTTTTTAATAGTTAGAAATCCTGGATAGCCCGGAGCAATATGGTTGTCTCCATACAGAGGATCGTTTATATCCAGAATAGCGTTTGACAGGTGAACCTGACTGATGAAAGGAGACAGGGTATCAAAAGAGGAGAGCACGTTTTCTCTGTTTAAGGCCACATGTGCGGTATCAAATGAAATGAAGACATTTTTGTGATCTTTTCTTAACAGTTCGATCACTTCATGTACATCATCTACCAGACTTAAAAGCTTCTTTCTGTGCGCAAAGCGGTCGTCTGATTCTATCAGCACGTCCAGTTTTGCCTTTTTGGCATAATCTGCAACTTCAGACAGGCTTTTTATCAGCGCCTCGTATGCAGCAGATCTCTTGAAAATCCCAACATTGTTTCCGCCGTCAAGAGCTATTGCATTAGCTCCCATTTCGCAGGCCAGATCGATATTTTTTCTGACCTCATCAACAGTTTTCTTTCTAAGATTTTCATCCAGGCTGTTGATATCAAGATTCTGAGTTGCCAGAGATTTGGATATCCATACTGAAGTATAAATATTGCTTTTGCTTAAAGCTGCGTTAATACGTTTACGCTCGGATTTGTCGGCTATGGATTTTAGTTCCATTGACTTGTAGAAACCATCCTGCAGAACTTTTTCTACAACATTGGCCATGAAATTCTTGTCTTCTGTATGTTCGTTATAAGACTCCCAAAGAATTGCCGTTGGGATAATGTATGAGCGAGTATCTACAGTCACAATTAACCTCTAAATATATTCGATTATATTTATGCGCCCTCATTCAGGGTTTTTTAGTTTTACATTAACAAGATAATTCAAAACGCATTGCAAATTCAATGGATAGTTCGCATTTTTATTAAATATGCACAACTGATCGCAATCTTGTCAGCAAATAAAAATCATAGTGGCATATTTAACAACTAACGGCCAAAAAGGCTTTAATTTATGTGAAGTATTGCAAAAAAAAGATATTTAAGTTTAAAAATAACCGTAATTTCAGAGTGATATTTTTTGAGCTTGGGCCTGTGAAGCCGTATAGTGCGGCATAAAAATATCGTTTTGACTAAGTGCAAAACGACATTTTTATATAATCAGAAAATTTTACGCAAGTACCAGCTCGATATTCTGATGTCTTACCATCTGACAGGCAGTTTCAGGCAGGGAACTGTCGGTAATAATGGTATTTAATTCAGACAGAGGAAGAGCAATAAAGGTAGCAACCTGTCCATATTTTGAAGAATCACTTATGAGAATATGATTAATGCTTGACTGACAGATGGCTTTTTTGAGTATTACCTTATCCATATCCGGTGTTGTAATTCCGCGGGCATCCCAGGAAGATGCGGAAATAAAGGCCACATCAATAGAGAAGGAAGCCAGTGTCTGGGCTGCAAGAGGACCAACGCAGGAAAAAGTCTTTTTTCTTACCTGACCGCCGACGTGTATAAGTTCGCTTGAGGTCTGGGAGGCAAGGCTGGTAATGACCTCGAAATCATTCGATATAATAGTAAGATCTGAACGGTTTGCAATTACCTGAGCCAGTGCCAGAGCGGTAGTTCCGGCATCTAGATAAATGCAGGCATGCTCAGGAATTCTTTCGGCTGCTGCTTTTGCAATTCTGGCTTTTTCAGAGGTAGCCATAGTCTGGCGTACTGACAGCAGAGGTTCTGAATTTAACTTCTTTAAAATCTGTACACCGCCAGAAACTTGAACCACAAGTCCTTCCTGTTCAAGTTTCTGCAGGTCGCGTCTTACTGTCATATGTGACACATTTAAGGTAGCGACTAATTCGCTAATGCTGATCACTCCACGGATGCCAACAAGTTCCATTATTTTCTGGCGACGCTCTAGAGGAATCATAGAATCTCCCAAACCTACCGTTATCAAGCAACGGAGCAATATTCTTTAACAGTCAATTCACATTATTTTATTTCTTATTTTGTGAAAAATTGAAGAAATTTGTATAAATGCTTAAACGATTATATAGGAAAATTATAATAATTGATCTTAATAGTTCAAAAATTAAAAAAATATCACAAAATTTGTTAAATTTTGTAATTGGTTATGCTCTGCAAATTAAATGATGTTCGTAAATAGGGAAGAGCTGGCAGAAAAAAAGATTTTGAGTCTTAGGTGAAAAATAAAAAATTAAAAAACTAGTTCTTTCAGTCGAAAAACTAGTTTTTTAAATTAGCAATTAGAGAGATAACTAAAGATACTTTTCAAAAGCATCTTTCATGGCGCTGATTGCAACTTCTTCATCTTCGCCTTCACAGGTTACAGTAACATCTTCTCCACAATGAATACTTAATCCCATAAGAGCAAAAATTCCGCTTTTCAGAGAAATCTTTTTGCCATGGCATTCGACATAAACTTCTGACTTGTTGGCGCTGGCTGTTCTTATTATTGCGCCTGCGGGACGTGCATGAACGCCGTCGCGATCTTTTATTTTATAAACAAACTGCTGCATTGGCGTACCTTATTTTTAAGGATCAAAAATTCGGATCTTAATGAAAGAAAGACCCATCATCAAAAATAAGACGCAATTCAATAGGCTGGTAGTATTATTTCTTGCTACTGCTGTCAATACGATTGCGTAATTTCTGACCTGCTTTAAAGGTGGTCACACGACGAGGAGTTATGGTTACTTCCTGGCCGGTTTTTGGATTACGTCCGGGTCTGGCATTTTTCATCTTTAGCTCGAAATTGCCAAAACCGGTTAACTTTACAACTTCACCTTTTTCCAGAGTAGATGCGATTGTCTCAAAAAATCTGTCAACAAACTCCTGTGCAATAGCTTTTGGCATGCTGAGTTTTAAGATCAATCTTTCTGCTATTTCGGCTCGTGTCAGTGCCATATTAGTTGACTCTCTTCTAATGTGTAATTTACTTTAATGCTCGTGTATAAAATCACTTGGAGCTCAAAAGGGTCTTCAGAAACTCTTTGTGATTGATACTAAGACAAAAATACCACAAATTTTAAGTAAATTAAAAAAATAATGTTAAAAATACGAGATCTGTCAGGCAGTTTTGAAAAAACAGCGTTTTTTTTTACGTTAAGAACGTTAACTACCTCAAGATTTTTACATTATTTTATCACAATTTCATAAAGTTAATCAATAAAATGCTAAGATTTACCCTGTACAGATAGTTTTTTTGTGGATTAAAGTTGCGCTTTTTTCTGTGTCATATATCCTATGTATCTGCTTATTTTAAGTTGAATATAAAAAAACGGAGTTTGATTAATGTCATTGAAGTTAGCTGTCTATGGTTATGAGACAGATGCGGGAAAACAGTTTATAGATCTTTTAGGAAATGAAGTCCTCCTGTGTGAAGACTTTTTTCCTTTATCCCCATGGAAAGATGAATTTGATGCAGTAGAAGTAGGTGACTCATCCTATAAAAATACATTTGTAGATGATTTTGATTTTTCAAAGGCTGATGTTGTTTTTTTCTTTACAACAGAGGATGAGAGCGCAAGACTTACGGACAAGGCAAGAAATGCCGGCTGTATCGTGGTCGATGCCAGCAGACTTCACGCAGGTGATCAGAAAGTTGCTTTAATTGCTCCTGAAATAAATCCCTTTGATATAGATAAGGCTATTGAGTCGCGTCTTATCATGCCTCCTGATGCAGTTTCTCTCCTTCTGGCATTATCCTTATCTCCACTGCAGGATGATTTTGGAATTGCCCGCGTAACAGCCACTGTCCTGGCTTCTGTGTCAGAGCATGGAAGAGTTGGAACAGAGGCGCTGCTTAGAGATACCAGAATGCTGTTAAACGGCAAGGGAAGCGATCATGGAGATTTTGCAGCTCAGCTTGCCTTTAATGTTCACCCGCAGATTGGAAAGATAGAAGAGGGCGGTCTTACCTCTCTTGAAGACTCCGTAGAAAAAGAGGTTATGTCTCTTTTATGCAAATTCCCAAGAGGCATGGATACAGTCTGTATGCTGGTACCTTCATTTTTCGGACATACGGCAAGCATAAGCGTAGAGCTTGAAAATAAAGCTACTTTAGAAGAGGCAAGAGATTCTTTTGAAGACTGTGAGTGGATTACGCTTAAAAACGATGAGAATATCGTCACCCCGGCAGAGGATGTAATAGATGAGCAGAATATACTCGTTTCCAGACTGCGCCAGAGGGGAATATCTGGAAAAACCTTAAGCTTTGTTGCAATGATAGACAATGCCAGAAGAGGAGAGGCAGGGTGCTGTCTTGAGATAGCAAAACTTATTGATAAGAAAATAAAATAAAGTTAGCATGATTCTTGCTTGTATCTTTTATAAATTGAAAAGCAGAATTTTTTGACGTTTT
>DMTG01000293.1 GCA_003477345.1 Succinivibrionaceae bacterium
AGCTCTGTTCAGGCTTATCTGGAAAGTTTTCATGCCAAGAATGCATGTCAAGATTTGATTTATATAAAAAAGAAATATTTATGTTTTGAGAAATCAAAACATAAATAGTCTTAAAAACAAACAAGACAAAGACAAACTAAACAAATATAGCCACGAATGTGACAAATATCAAGTTTCGGAAAATTATATGATACTCGAGCAAAAATAGTGCAACGGTGTTCAAAAATGGTGAGGTGCGCCAAAAAATCAAAAAAAATAGCCCCCGCCAGGGCAGGGACTAAAGGTGTGTTTGAGAGGGGCGTGAGACAGGCTTATTTATCTTTATTGCCAGTGTCACTTGAATCTGTAGGTTCTGCTGCTCCGAAGTCTCTTGGGCGTTTGCCTTCTGGAAGATTTGGAATGGCAGCTTTAACGTCGAGCTTGGTGGACATCTTGTCCTTATCGACTTCTGCGATAATTTCTATTGGCATGTCTTTTGCTATATAGGACCAGTCTCTGTCCTTGTCCAGCTCAACTACAATCTTGTCATTGTTCTTGTCGGTGAATTCGTAGTGCTCATCGCCAAGATACTTGGTAAGAGTACCCTGAACCTTTACTAACTTGTCATCATCAGCGTTTTTCAGAATATCGGCGATGCTGGTTGGCTGCATTTCAGCAATGGAATTACCGAAACCGCGCGGACCATCTCTGAAAGGACCGCCTCTTCCGAACATCATTCCACCGTGAGGTCCTCTGTGGTAGCCGTCGTGATAACCATAGCCGTCCTGATAGGCGTAGCAGTCTCCTGGATTGCCAGGGCTTGCAATAGCTCCGGCTGACAAGAATACTGATGCCAGAGCAATAGCGCATATAGTTTTATTCATAAGTTATCTCCAATTGTGCAGATAATATTTGTAATTCGATATAGATAACTATATTTCAGTTTACTTAGAAACAACTTAGAGAGAAAAACTATAAGAAAAAAGCAGTTATCTGATTGAAAAAGTGAAATTTATTCTGCTTTCTTTGCTAAAAAATCTTTGCTTTCCCTGCAGAAGGCTTCGTACTTGCGCTGAAGCACTTCAGTGGTGGCAACATTGTTTACGATATTTTTCAGCAGGAGCTCCAGATCAGAACCTTCTGAATAATCAGCAGGAGAGAAAAACTTAATGCGTCTGTCGCGAATCAGCGAGTAGACCTTGGTTTTGTCATTAGATACCGGATCAAATACCCCAATAGAATATCCGCCGAAAGAATTTACCAGCTTCATGCAGGGAATGTCTGTATTGCTGTCGCCGATATAGACCATGTTGCGAAAAGGTATTCTCATATTTTCAGCAGAATAGTAGGTATTTACATTATCGTCATTTACATCAAGAGCGCCTTTTTCTATGCGAAACAGAAACTGGGTCTTATTGGTGAAATTGATGATCTGGGCAGGCCAGATGGCAACTCCGGATTCGTTGTATAAAAAGGAGTTGGCATATATCTTTTTAAATTTGCCTGCAATGCTGGTGCCTTCTATCATTTCTCTCAAGCCTGAGGAAATAATGTAATGCTCCACAGTGACACCCTTCTTGGCTGCATAGGCGTCAATTCTGTCAAACCAGGTATCGACTCCGTTGAAAAGCTTTACTTTGGAGCCGGCCTCAACCAGTTCGTCTCTTTTTACGTAGAATTTATTTTCAGCACCTTTGAGCATCAGATACATATAGGCAAGGTTGTTGTCCATGCTGTTGTCATATGCCAGCTTGTTGGAGGACTCCCAGAAGTCGCTTACTTTTTCCTGCAGACTTTGTATAAAGCCCTGTGCCTGCATTTCTTCTGGAGTGAGCGTTCTGTCAAAGTCATAGCAAATTGCCATTATGGCCTGACGCTTTTCATTTGATGCTGTTTCTGAAACTGCTGGCATATCTACTGTCCTCAACGAAACTGTCCCATATAAGGCATTTATATCATATTATTTAATAATATCAAGATGTTAATCTTAAAGTGAGATCCGTGATAATACAATGCAATAATTATTTGCGTAATAATGTGTTAAAAATCAATATGTTGTTTGCATTAAAAATTAAAAATCAAAAAAATAGAAAATTTTTGTTGACATGCTCGTAAATGTCCTTATAATGAGCACCGTTGTTTCGAACAACTCCTATCCAGAGAGTTATGAATAGGGGTATAGCCAAGTGGTAAGGCAACGGGTTTTGATCCCGTCATGCCCTGGTCCGAATCCAGGTACCCCTGCCACCAAGCAAAAACAACAAACCATTGGGGTATAGCCAAGTGGTAAGGCAGCGGATTCTGATTCCGCCATTTCCTAGGTTCGAACCCTAGTACCCCAGCCAATGGCTAAGTAGCTCAGACGGTTAGAGCGCGGCACTCATAATGCTGAGGTCACTGGTTCGATTCCAGTCTTAGCTACCAATATTCACTGAAAATTCAGATGAATATCCTAACGAGAGATAACAGATGGCTGTTATCTTTTTTTTTTGCCTGATTATTTTAGGGCTTTCTGAAAAAACTACCTAATTCTTCAGTAAAATAATCTACCACTACTGGCATAGGACAAGCTATATTTGAGCTTACTGATAGATTATGGGCATCCTTTCAAATAAACAGATAACTGATAACAGTGTATCTGACAGCAGTAAACTGTCGGGACACATGTATGTACTGGCCGCATATACCCTTTTTGGCCTGATGATTCCCTTTAGCAAAGATGCTATCAATGCCGGAGTGTCCGGTACCGGATTTGTGGCCTGCCGACTCATAGGCGCAACTGTTCTGTTCTGGCTTGCCTCCTTATTTGTAAAAACTCAGAAGATAGATCCTAAAGATCTGCTCTCTCTGATTCTGATGTCTTTTTTCGGCATGGGATCAGGCATGTATCTGGTGATAGTCGGCACTTCTCTGACATCTCCGGTACACGGCAGCATTATCATCACAACTGCGCCTTTATTCACATTATGCTTTGCTTTTATCTTTAAAAGCGAAAAGCTTTCTTTCAGAAAGATAACAGGAGTGATCTCTGCCTGCATCGGTGCGGTGATTTTAGGTCTGCAGGCGGCCTCAGGCAGCAACGGCAGCTCTGTGACAGGTGATCTTATGATTCTGAGCGCGCAGTTTACCTTTGCTGTTTATCTGACCTTTTTTGTAAGACTGATGCGCAAATATGACTCCTTCACCTTAAACCGCTGGCTGTTTCTCTTCTCCTCGATAATGTTTCTGCCGCTGACAGCAGGCGGGCTTGCGGATATTCCCTGGCAGAATCTGAGCCCTAAAACCTGTTTTGAGACCTTATATATAGTTGTAGTATGCTCCTTTGTTACCTTTATTCTGCTGCTGAACGGGCAGAAAAGGGTATCTCCGGTGATTGCAGGAATTTACATGTACGTGCAGCCGGTTGTGGGAATTGCCGCAGCCGTCTTTTTAGGAATTGGAGTTTTCGGAATTTATCAGGCTGCAGCAGTGATTCTGGTCATAGGCGGTATAGTGCTGGCCACATTCAGAAAAAATTCTGCTGCAGTAATGCCTGAAAAATAATCTGGCAGCTTTATTTTTCTTTTTTCTGCTTTTCTGCAGTTTTAAAGTTATCCAGAAGCTGATACAGACGCTGATAAAGCTCAGCTGCCAGCTTAGGATCGAGATTTATGCACGACTGCATGCTGTTTGGAATTGACAGCGCTTTTTCCTGCAGTTCCATACCTTCTTTGGTAATGATGGCAAAGGTTACTCTTTCATCTTCTCTGGAGGTTTCTCTTTTTATCCAGCCTTTCTGCTCCATTTTCTTGAGCATGGGGGTTAAGGTTCCGGAATCCAGAAACAGCTTTTTGCCCAGATCTTTGACGTTTATTTTCTGATCTTCCCATAAAACCATCATGGCAATGTACTGAGTATAGGTAAGCCCCAGAGGCTCAAGATATGGTCTGTACTTTTTAATGACTTCTTTGGCAGCAGCATACAGCGGAAAGCAGAGCTGCTGATTTATACGCAGTTTACTGTATTTATCGGTGGACATATTTCCTTAATTTTTAGCGTTTGAGTTAATTTATTAACTAATGATAGCTTAATCTTAAGCTTCTGGAGCATTTTACCAAATTGTGCCCGAAAA
>DMTG01000185.1 GCA_003477345.1 Succinivibrionaceae bacterium
GTAGGTATGGCAACCAATATTCCTACCCATAACATCGGTGAGGTCATTGACGGAGCTCTGGCCGTTTTAGACAACCCTGAAATAGAACTTGATGAGCTGATGAAGTTTATTCCAGGTCCAGATTTTCCAACCGGCGGTGTAATAGTAGGCCGTTCCGGCATAAAGCAGGCCTATGCAACCGGCAGAGGCCGCTGCGTTATAAGAGCCCGCACTCACACCGAAACTGACAAATCCGGCCGTCAGACAATCTATGTGGATGAAATTCCTTATGTGGTGCACAAGGTTGACATTGTCAAGCAGATTGCCCAGATGGTGCGTGAGAAGAAGATTGAAGGCATTGCAGAGATCAACGATCTGTCTGATAAAGCCAATCCAGTGCGCATTGCCATCGATCTGAAGCGTGACGCCTATGAAGAGGCGGTGCTCAATAATCTGTTCCAGAGCACAATGCTGCAGTCCTCCTTCGGCATCAACATGGTGGCTCTGGTAAATAACCATCCTAAGCTTCTGTCATTAAAGGAAATATTAACTGAGTTTGTAAACTTCCGTCGTGAGGTGGTTACCAGAAGAACCGTATTCCTTTTAAGACAGGACAGACGCAAGGCCCATATCAATGAGGGTCTGATGGTTGCCAAGGCCAATATTCAGAAGGTTATAGATCTGATCACCTCCTCTCAGAATCAGGAAGAGGCCCGCAGCCGTCTGATGGCTGAACCTTGGGATGCCCAGATGATCAATACTCTCATCGAGCGCACTCCTGAAGGCATCAATATCGCTCTGCCGCAGGGTATCGATCCTAAATGCGGCGTGCAGGGGGATATCTACTATCTGTCCGATGCACAGGCACGCGCCATTCTGGCTCTGCAGCTGTCAAGACTTACTCATCTGGCTCAGGATGAAATCCGCGACGAATACAAGGGGCTTCTTGCAAATATCAGAGATTATCTCGATATTCTGAACCGCCCGGAGAGAATGAAGCAGGTTATCCGCGAGGAAATGCTTGCTGTAAAGCAGGAATATCAGAACAAGCGCCGTACCGGCTTTACAGATGATGCCGGCGATTTTGACAAGGCCGATCTTATCGCCAAGCAGGATGTGATTGTAACCATGTCCTCTGAGGGCTATGTCAAATATCAGGATATTGCCTCCTATGAAAGCCAGCGCCGCGGCGGCAAGGGCAGAATAGCCGCCAAGCTCAAGGATGAGGACTACATAGTAAACATCACGGTTGCCAATACACACGACTATCTGATGTGCTTTACCTCAAAAGGCAGATGCTTTGTAACCAAGGTCTACGATCTGCCGACCTCGGAAAACAGGACCTGGAAGGGGCGTCCAGTACAGAACATCTTCAACATTGAAGAAGGCGAAAGAATCACCGCTATGCTTCCTATATCCGAGTTTGACGAGGACAGCTACTTCTTCTATGCCACTAAGCTAGGCCGCATCAAGAAGACAAATGTCTCGGCCTTCAGAAGCTTTGTTCAGCGCAATAACGCCAACGGTATCAAGGCCATAAATCTCACTGACGATGATGAGCTCATCGGAGTTGATATCTCAAGCGGCGATGATGACATCTATCTGTTTACCTCCAACGGCAAGGCCATTCGTTTCTGCGAATACTATTCAAAGAACAAGGCCGATGATCAGGATTCTGACTCTCAGGATGAGCAGGATACTGCTGCAGGTGCTGGCTCTGATCAGGACGATGCTGACTCTAAGGGCATCGATCGTCATGCTGGATTAGGCGTAAGACCATCAAGCCGCATATCAGGAACCATCCGCGGCATTAAGCTGATGAAGGACGCCACGGTAGTTGCCCTGATAGTACTGGCACCTGAAGAATCTGCTCATCAGGGCTTCCTGGTAGCTGCCAACGGCTACGGAAAGCGCTTTGACTTACACGAAATCACCTTCAGAAATCGCGGCGGTCAGGGCGTATTTGTAATGAAGAATCTTGAAAGAAACGGAGCTGTAGTTGGTGTCGTAAGAGGTGATGACAGCTATGAATATATGCTCATCACTGACGGCGGACAGCTGATTCGCTCTCCGATGGATCAGGTGGCAATTCATTACCGTACTGCTTCCGGCAATATCGTTATGAGAGTTGCTGACGGCGAATCCGTAATTGCGGTGCAGGCTATCCCCGAGGATGTCGTAGAGGCTACCCGCAAGACTCAGGAAGCCAGAGCCAAGGAAAAGCAGGCTTTAAAAGATCAGGAGAATGCTCAAAACTCTCTGAGTGCTGCTGATCCTGCTGCAAACGGCGGCTCTGCAGGTACTGATGACCTGTCTGAGCCTCAGGATACCGAGTCTGATACCGACAGTGCTAAGGCAGATGAAGATTCAGAAAATGCAAACAACAATGAAGAGGATGATATCTGATGACTAAAGCATGGAATTTTACTGCAGGACCTTGCATGCTCCCCTCGGCTGTTATGGAACAGGCTCAGCAGGAGTTTTGTGATTATCAGGGCACTGGGGCCGGCATAATAGAGCTGTCTCACCGCAGTGGAGAATTTGATGCTATTGCCAAGGAATCAGAGAAATTATTAAGAGAACTTCTTAATATTCCTGACAATTACAAAGTAATTTTCGAACAGGGCGGCGGCCGCGGCCAGTTTGCCGCTATAGCCTTAAACCTGCTGCCTGAAGGCGGCAAGGCGGATTATTTCGTTACCGGCCACTGGTCACGCTGCGCTTATCAGGAATGTGCTGAACGCTATGGCGAGGCTATCCTGCACGAGTGCTCCTACAAGGATGAGCAGGGGATCTGGCATGTAGATTCTTCAAAAATGCAGGTTACCCCAGGCGCCTCTTACGCCTACTGCTGTGCCAATGAAACCGTCAACGGCATTGAGCTGTTTGACTTCCCGGATACCGGGGATGTTCCTCTAATTGCCGATATGTCTTCAGATATCCTGACAAGACCTATTGATGTATCAAAATTCGGAGCCATAATTTTCGGTGTTCAGAAGAATGTAGCTCCATCTGGCATGGTTATAACCATAGTGCGTGAAGATCTGTTAGGGCACGCCCGCAGATACTGCCCGTCAGTTATTGACTGGACAGTTATGAGCAAGCATGATTCTCTGTTCAATACTCCCTGCACTTTCTCCTGGTACATGTCCAATCTCGTCTTTAAATGGATAAAAAATTTGGGCGGTGTCGAAGAATTAGAAAGACGAAATGTCGCTAAAGCAAAAATGCTGTACGATTACATTGATCAGTCTGATTTTTATAGAAATGTAATCAATAAAGAGGACAGATCGCGAGTCAATTGTGTGTTTAATCTCCGGGATGAAAATCTGAATGCCAGGTTCCTTGAAGGTGCCAAAGCCTGCAGACTGCTAGGTCTCAAGGGGCATAAGGTCCTAGGCGGCATGAGAGCTTCTCTTTATAACGCCATGACAATTGAGGGAGTAGATGCACTTGTTTCATATATGCAGAAGTTTGCTCAAGACAATGCCTGATTAGCAGCTGTCGCGGAGGTGGTTAATGCAGCCGGAAGATTACAGACCATGGATTGGCAGCTATCCTGAAGATGTATCTGCTGATGTTAACTGCGCTCCGTACTTTAGCCTGAATCACCTTCTGATTTCAGT
>DMTG01000319.1 GCA_003477345.1 Succinivibrionaceae bacterium
AGTCGAGCCTGAGCTACTGATAAAGGAGCAATCTTATAAGGAACCGCTTCAGGCATTATCATGTTCTCCGTCTTTCAGATTATTTTCAGTATGCTCTGTTTGGGATCTAATGTCGTTATGTACCCCGTCAGTTTCAATACCGTCAAAAGCAACTTCAACTCTGAAAGCATTTTTCTCATGAGAATCCAGATCTGCCTCAAGCATATCTTTAGTTGCCATAAGTTTTTTGAAGGAAACAGGATCAGAAGATACTATATTAACAAAAAGCATACCGCTGACATCGCGAGTCAAGGTAATGGATGTATCAACAAGCACAGTATCATTCAGCTGCAACATGACCTGATGGGCACCATCAACTCGCGGCTGAGAAACAAGAATCTTATCTACAAGTGAAGTCACCAACTGCTGAAGCTCTCTCGGATTGTCAACCGAAGAGAGCTGAGAGGATGTATTAACAGAGGGAGCTGTCATAGAGCTTGCCTGTTTAACAAAGGAGGAAAACATTGAAGACAAATCGTTATCCTTTCTTTGAGGATCACTCTGACTATCTTCATAAGAATCTCCTGTGGACATCTCCTTTTCAAACTGGGATTTCTTTTGGTTTGACCAGTAATCATCAACCTTTGATTTTACATCATCCTTACTTTCTGCTATAGATGCCGAAGAACTATCGGAAGATACCCCCTGAACCTTCATGATATACCCCTTACTTTTTTTGCCTAAATCTTTTTCATAATAAAGTTAGGAACAATTTTGCTGTCGTCCTTTAATTTAAGGTGCAAACGGTGTCCAAGTTCAGTCTTATCCTGAACGTTAAATAGGGGACTCATTCCTAAAGATTTTAGAATTTTGTTCATCAAAACAACGTTCTTGCCGTTGTTTCTCTTTACATAGAGAAAGCTTTCTCCTTCAACCAGAGGATAGTAAACAAGAACAATTGCTTCTCTTAGGGCAGCTCTTATTTCAGAGTAATCAAAGCGTTCTTTGGTATAGTTCTCTAATTTTAAGCTGATGATCTTCATCAATATCAGTTTGAGGTAACTCTTTATCTGATTAAAACCTGCAGTCTTCGAAAAGAGCAACTCCTCGCTGCCCAAAGTAGTTTTGCTTCCACTCATATTCAGTTTTTTCAAGGTCTCAGGATCAAGCTTCAGGCCAGTCTGCGTCAGAGATGAACTCAAAAAATCCATATCGTATTCAGAAGACAGCTGTTTTACAATGAAACGAAGCATATACATAGATTCATCATTCAGAATATCCTGTGAGTTTTCCAAAAATTCCTTAAGCTGCTCAGAGGTGTAATCGACTCCCAGTAACCCAAGATCTGGACCATAAATTAACTCACTGTCTTCAGAATCATAACCTAGAATAGAAATAACCAGACTTGCGAGAATTACCTCGGATAAGGAATATTTCAGTTTTGAATGATACCTAGACTGCAGGTAGTTCAGACGGTAATCAAGGTTCAGAACATCTGACCAGATAAAGTTGAAAACTGCATATGAATAATTGATCTGAGGAAAACCATTCTCAAGTTTTTTAAGTCTGGTGCTTTTGGCCATTGAATGTAAGCGGGTAACGACATCTTTCTTGATTTCGCCCTTCAATTCAGCAGACTTTGTCTTAACTTCCTTTTTCAGTTTTTCAAGCGCCTTTGGATCATCCTTCAGCAGATCATCGAGCTTCCCTAATTTTTTAAGAGTTCTGTGCCCAATCGAGCCATCATTCTTTCTGAAAGATTCAACCAAATATATGTACTGATTATTGTGTGATTTCTTTATCTGAATGTACATCTTATGATCGCAAAAGCCTAAATAAATAAAACTAATACCTATCTGTATTATATATAAGAAATAATTTTTTAGCTTGATTGATACTACAAACGTAAAAAATTATTGAGGAAAATTATTCCAAAATTTAAGGCAAACTCAACTTTTGCATTTCAAACCTAAAGAACCAATTCTGGCAGACTTTATCGCTTGACATTACTTAAAGCAAAAGTCGTGGAATTCTGCTTCACAGGCCACAGCATATAGAACTGTGTCTTGCACGCTCTCGGGAAGAATTGCTTACTCCTGATTTTCAGTTCAGGCTAATATTTCCGTATGCCTCTTAATTTTGTAAGATCTGGCTGCTCAAGCCTTTATTCAGGATATCATCACAGGCGTACAGCTTGCTAGTCCAGGTTTTGCAAGACAGCATTGGCATTTTCATTCTCTAACGGCGATATCCTAAACCTACGGATTCTTACATCCACACTTTAAGCACGACTGAAGCAACTTCAATAAACACAAAAAGAGCAGGTATTTCCCTGCTTTTTAAAATATTTTTTAGGAACCACCTCTCCAATAGAAAGGCTCCTCCTGTTTTTGCAAGAGGAGGAAGACAAGAAGAGCGCGCCTAACCTTTTGCCAGTCCCTGCAGGATCTGGTTTGCATTTTTGATATGGTCACTTGCGCCACTTACAAAGCTGTTGTACTGCCCCATGAAGTCCTGCAGCTTAACCATCTGAGTCTGGTTGTCGGAGTTGCAGTTCTCTGCCATATGCTGAATCTGTGAAACTATGCCTTTTACCTGTTCGGCAGATTTTGGTTCATTCCAGCCACTACAATCTATTCCCAGACTTTTGGCTTCATTTAACTTGCCAGCTAGAATATTCTTTCTTCCATTTTTGGCATCATCATCATCTTTGGTGTATTTACCTAGCTGAGCATTAAGCGTATCCACAAAATTATTTAACTGCTTTGCTTTGTCATTCTGGGCTTTCATCTCCGCAATCTTGTTTTCAGCTTCCTGTTTTTTTGTAGAGCCAATCTCAAGCATTACCATAGCTGCCATCATCTGAATAGACATCCCTGCGAACTCTGTGCCTTTGATTGCATTCACATTTGATGATGAACTAATTGCGTCTACCATAGTCAATACCTCACTTTTATAATCAATTATAGGAACAGAGATTTTTTAAATTCTAGCTCTTTTCCATGATTTTTTATTTAGTATAATACTTTTTTTTATAAAAATTGTGACTACTTCAAAAAAAGTGATCTTATTATTACAAAATGCAATACACGTCATATTTTAACTATTTTTTCTACTACTTTAAAAGAAAGTATAGATGATCATATTGTGTTCAGACTGCTGCGCAGTCGATCCATGTAGTAACATCCTCTACCTGAGGATGGGTACATCTTGCCAAATTAGATTAAACCAAATGTCAAAGCATATCAGACTTTCTCTAATTATTTCTTAACATTAAGTAATGTAAATAAAATCTTTCCAGAAAAGAGCCTGTCTGCATGTACTGTTCTTTAATTTTCTGGCTATGGAATAGATATGATTTTTTTCTTTATGAAAATTGGAAATGACTTTTTCGGGTAGCGTTTTTTTTCAATAAACAGTGACAATTTTGGATATCAAGATCTGGACATTTTCAGAGAGCATTAACAATTGTGGTATGTTTGTTATATGTGAGGATTACTACCAACGATTTGGTCAATGTAGTATATATTTATCAATAGTCTGTCACTACACATACAGGATTTATCCTCTCGCTAAACTAAAGCCGGAGGATTCTTACTGCAGGCATATACTAAATCGCTCCGCCAGTCTAATGTACTTTAGCAACAGACCACTTTTGAGGTTCGCTCAACAGCGGTCATAAAGGCAACTTTTAGCAAAGTGTAAGGAAATAAATTGTTATTTAAAACCAAACAGTTAAATTATGTGCTTTTAGGACTTATAAGTCCCTGTGTTTACGCACAGGTCACTCTCAATGTTGAGGAAACTGAAATCTACGCTGTACCTTTTAATCAGGAAAAACCTGTAGAACGACGGATTGATACCCTCGATGTCAATAAACTTTCCAAATATGCCTATCTTTTGCGGGCTAATCACATGGTTATGCCTGCGTATGGACCTAAGAACTCACATGAGGTTGAAAAAAGGATTATCGACTGGCAACAATATATTGCAGATGCGGCAGAAGCAAACCTACTGCCAGAGGAGCTAGTCAGGGCTGTTATTGAAGTTGAATCCGGAGCAGTTGTAACAGCGGTGTCCCAATGTGGGGCTCAGGGACTGATGCAGCTAATGCCCCAAACACAGGATGAACTTGGTGTAAAAAATCCCTTCGACCCTAACGAGAATATCAGCGCAGGAACAAAATATCTTGCCAGACTTCTTACCTTGTACGATGGAGATCTTTCTCTTGCACTTGCCGCCTATAATGCAGGCATGGGCAACGTTAATAAATACGGAGGAATTCCCCCGTTTGAAGAAACCCAGAACTTTGTAAAGAAGGTTACTGCGATCTATCACAGATTACAGAAGAAAAATCCCTAAACGCTTTGGAGTAGTTATTGTTGAACTTTACAGCTCAATCTGTCGGGTTAATTGTCCTGAGCATGGAGTAAAAACAGCATCTGTTCCTTGGGCGTTTCATGGCTCTTGTTTTACAAAAGACTTTGATATGATGGCGACTTTCCTTGCCATGAATATTAATCGTAGTCTTGCTGCAGAGTTTTTGCGTTGTGATTGGCATACTGTAATGAGGTGTATTTCAAGAGCAAGAAACTTTCTAGAACCAGATCTAAAGAAACGTTATGAAGGACTTGAGAATATCGGTATTGATGAAACGAGCTACCAAAAGGGACATCGTTACGTTACTGTAGTTGTTAATCATGATACAAATACAGTAGTTTGGTGTGCTCCTGGTCATAGTAAGGAAGTCCTAAGCAAGTTCTTTGAAGAACTTACACAAGAGCAACGTCTTAACATCAAATGTGTTTCAGGTGATGGAGCCAAATGGATAGATTCCTGTATTAGCGAGTACATTCCTCATGCTAAACGTTGTGTTGATGGCTTTCATGTTGTTACTTGGGCAATGGATGCTTTAGATGAATTGCGCAAGGAAGCTTGGCGAGAGGCTTTATCAAATCAGAAGGCGCTGGCCAAGGAAATTAAACGAGAAAAAGGTAGACCAAGTAAGTTGGATAAGGCTTTCCAAAAACTATCTGAAGCTAAAAGCAATGCCTCTGAGATAAAAACATCCCATCCACTTACACCTTAGGAAAAGCTCCAGAAAAGCTTACTCAAAATCAGTATGAACGTTTACAGATGATTGCTAAAACTAACCACAAGTTACTTAGAGGTTATACACTAAAAGAGCGTCTACGCATGGCTTTGAAGATGTCCAACATAGAAGAAGCATAAGTTGAACTATATACTTTCTTTTGGAAAGCAACACATAGCAGAATTCCTGTTTTTAAAGAACTAGCCTATAAGATTAGGCGTCATGAGGAGCATATCCTCAATACAATAGACTCTAAACTAAGCAATGCTAGAGTTGAGTCCATAAATAACAAGATCAAACTGTTTATCAGGAAGGCCTATGGCTTTAAAAATATACAGAATTTATTGGACATGATCTTATTAGGATGTTCAAACATTTTAATTCCACTTCCTAACCGAGGTGGTAATGGGTTGAAAGTAGCATAGATAAAGGCTCTGACCGTGATCTACTTTCTAAATTTATCCACAGATATGCACGAAGAGCCAATATAATTTATATTTATTTTACTTTGCTTTTCAAATTCATGCCTAATTTGCTAAAAATGAGGTTTTGCTCTACATTTATATGCTCTTTATGTGCTAAATTTAGATCTACATTTATATGCTCTTAATATGCTAAAAATGATATGTAAAACTCGAGTAATTTAATAGCAGATTCATATTCTCTCGTCAGGAGATAATTACTGATACTAAGAGGTAGACAATGGTTGATTTTAATTTAACACTAAAACAGTTTGAAGATATTTCAAATGGAAAAATCAATGCTGGCATCGTAGACGTCAAATCGTCAGGAAATAAATTCAAGCTTACTAAAGCAAACCATCATGCTACCTTTCAGAGTTTTAACTTTAAAAGTCTTACCCCGGAAAAAATCGTTAAGATAAAAGAGTCATTTATCGGTGCTCTTGAGAAAGAACATTTAAACCAAGAGGCAATAGGTAATATTAGAAAATCTCTAGGACTTGAAATCGCCTCTGGAAAAACAGTTGAAGAAAACAGGGAGATTCTCAACCGAAGATTTACTCCGCTTACACGTCAGCAGATTAAGGAATATATTGCCTTGGCAAGAGGTCAAGAACCGGAGCAAAACAGAAATCTAGCAGTACAGCAGAATGTGCTTAACGGATTGCCTAAGAATGAAAAAGTCAAAGCCAAAGCTTTAGTGGCGGTCTCTTATTTATCTGGTGCTAAACTTTCTGATATTCAGAATTTACAGGCAGATGATCTGAAATTTTTTGCTAAACAGCCAAAAATACTGAACAGGGTATATAAAAATGTGAAAGCACTTACATATGCTTTTTATAATGACCCTAACAGAAACAATATGCACATAAGCTCTTACCTGTTTAGGAAAGGCCACCACGATGATGTATTTACTCTAAAAATTGTTAAGGGAGAAAATAATCAGCCTTTTATTACAGGAAGTGTAACGATTGATAATGATACTATCCCTCTCAATTTTATGGTCCATCCGCAAGAATATCTGGATTCTATTAACCAGAGACTTGTAGATTTCATGGATGTTCTTCCTGATGTAAAAGCTGAGAACAATATAAGCCTCGGTAAAAACTACCTAATACAAAATATTGAGACCCTAAAATCAGATCTGTCTTTAGATCAACTCAACAGTGCTCAGCCAAATCACCTGCGTTCCTTATGCCTTGCTATTATGAAGAGGGATAATCAAGAGATAAATCCTGAGGTAGAGCGATTATGTACAGATTCTCTTTTTAATATAGCAAAGAATTACCTGCAAAATGATTATGGAACTGAAGATTTAAACCAGGTAATCAATGGAGCAATAAAAGGACTAGAGCTTTTGGCTGACAATCTTGTTCCAGGTCAAATGGTTCAGCCCGCCGTGCCACAAAATGTGCAGGATCCACAGGTACAAGCCAATGCTGATAATGTTGCTCAGAATAACGTCCAGGATGTTGCACAGAATGATGTTCAGAATCAGGATGTGGCACTGGCAGAATTATATGAGGCCCCTGTCTACAATGACAGTAAAAATATCACCTCATATACCAATCAGCTTTTTGATCTCATTGGGCAGCCATTACAGGCAAATGATAAGCAGAATGTAGATTTCAATGCAGTAAAGACTCTGCTTTTGAATAACACAGATGTCATGCTCTCCTTTGTCATGAACAAGACTGCGCTTGGTAACTACGAGGAGGAGGTTAATGGCAACAAGAATGTTATTACTCCAAAATTTAATGGTGAGCAGTTAACTGCATTGTTTAACCAGGTGCTGGATGATTATAAAGAAGCAACCGGTAAGGCCTTCAACGCAGAAGCTCCAACCAAAGCTCAGGTAGATGACTTGAAGCTGTTTTTACAGAACACAGCAACAGCACAAAACCTTGATAAGTCTGTTACTAAAGCAATGACTTTTGTGACTACACAGTTTATAAGAGGTCAGGTCCCAGACAATGACATAGAGCAGGCCCAAGGAGAGGCTCCGGCTAGACCATTTCCAGACTTAACCTTCAAAGACTATGCAAAGAACTTTACTGTTAATAAATTTCTGACAGGACTTGCAAAAC
>DMTG01000219.1 GCA_003477345.1 Succinivibrionaceae bacterium
AACTGTACCGTCTTCATTCTTCTTTTTTATCGGATTGTCAAACATGGAATCGGCCAGTGCCTGATTCTGTCTGCGTAAAGCTTTAAGCTCTTCTAATATCTGCTGCTTTCCTGAGTAGTTATCGTGATTGATGGCTTTGATTTCGGCTTTCAGAGCGCCAATCTCTGCTCTTTGGCTGGACAGTTCGCCATTTATGCTCTGAATGGTCCCGTTAAGGTAGAAATCATCAGCATGTGCTGTAACTTTATCTTCGGCAAAGCTTGCAGCGCATAAACCTAAAGAGACCGGTATTATAATTGATAATTTATTGATATTAAGCATAAATTATTCTCTAATGCATAAAAAAATATTCTTGAAAATATACCACACGGCTAAGATACTGGCATAAGATAATTGAAAATAAATTACTATATAAAACAGTGTATTAAGTTTGTGAGGAGTAATTTATATAAATTTTATACGGTCAATTGCCTGCAGTGGAGTTCAAAATCGTCTGTTAATATTTATGTGTTTTACATTGGCATTTTAATGGCTGTTTCTTAGTTTTTAATTATTGCAGTCCGTGCGTGATGCTGCTGGCACTGCATTTTTTATGCACGGATTTTACAACAAAAAGTGACATGGATCGTGTTATAATGTAAAGAATTGCATAGCTTTTGTGATGATAATTTAAAATCACGACTTTAAATTTATTGATTTATTTTGCGACCTGATTAAGGTTGTAAAAAAAATACTTAATTATAATTAATAAAAATATAGTTAGCCTTTTAGGAAGTTTGTCTGCAGTGCAGCAAATCTAACAAATTACACTATTTAGGGAAGCAAAGCCGCCTTATAATAAATCTGGAAATCATTTTTTGTTTTGCTTTTTCCTCTATATTCGTTTTAAAAAATTTATATCAGATGTTTTACTGCAGGTAGGTATCGATACTACTGGGGGATAAATGCTAAAAAACAGTAATATGCAGGATGAAGAGACCTTTATTGCTGCATCTGAAAATAACAATATAAAGTTTAGGCATTTTGCAAAAGAAGACAAAAAAGAGAACAATTCTTATCTGCGCTGGAAACTTTTACAGCAGGCTGATACCAAAGCGGCTTCTCTGGACAGTTCTGAAGTAAGAAATGCAGTTTCTTCAAGTCCTGATACGTCATCGCCTAAGAAAATGCTGGGCAGTTCCTACAGCGGAAGCTCTTCAATAAAGAACCTGTTAAATTCAAACAGCAAACCTAATATTCTGTCAAATCAGAAGTATACCTATGACAGAAAGGTAGACAGGGTAAAAGAGAACAGTACCCCTCAGACGCTCAGAGACAAGGTTGCCGATACACCTAAGGCATCGTTTTTGTCTTCAGCTCAGGACTCAGTTGCCAAGAAAGCCGACAAGCCATCTTTACTGTCTTCGGTTCTGCAGCGCGGAAGCAGAAAACAGGCGGCAGCGGCCGCTTTAGCACAGGCTTCAGCACCGCAGTCTAACCAGACTGCAGCTCCTGCTCCTACACCTACACAGTCGAGGAGTGAGCACTCTAATGGTCATCAGTCGCTGTTAAATCAGGTCTCAAGAGTAAATCCTGCTGCAGCGCTTTTAAGAAATTCTGTACCGCTAAGACCAAATCCTGGTGCTATGCAGATGAATCCGCAGGCCATGGGCGGGGTTATGCCGCCTCCTTATATGGGCGGATATCAGCAGATGCCGTATCCATATGTAGTTCCGCAGGTAATGCCTGGGTATCAGCAGATGCCGGTAATGGCAGTTCCTATGAACGTCAGTCAGGTACCGCTGGGCTGCTATCAGATGCCTTCTGCTCAGCAGACTTCTCCGGCTGTCGCACCGCAGGCTGCGGCACAAAATCCTGCTTCAGGCAAATATACAGGTTTATTCAATAATAATGTAAGCTCTAGCTCTGATGATCAAATGAACAGCAGTGAATCATTATTTGATATTTTCAGAAGATTAGATAAATAAGCACTAGCAAAAAAAGAGGGGCATATGCCAGTAATAAGTATTTGTTCTCCTAAGGGCGGTGTAGGGAAAACCACCCTTACGGCAAACTTGGCAAATATATTTTCTCAGGCTGGAACCAAGGTCGTGGCAATTGATCTTGATCCTCAGAATTCCTTGAGACTCTATTTTGGAGTGCCGCTGTCAGAAGATCGCGGACTTATTACCAAAATAGATGAAGACGGAAACTGGATGGATGCCCTTATGAATGTAGGACAGAATCTGTTTCTGCTGCCATTTGGCGCATCTAATATGGCTCAGCGCAAATGCCTTGATGAGAGATTAGAAAATCCTAATTACTTTCAGGAGAGACAGGGAAGCATATTTTCAAATCCTGACATTATTGTAATTATTGATTTTCCTCCAGGGTTTTCAATGGCACTGCATACTGCCGCCAATATTTCGGATATGCATCTGGTGCCGCTGGTGGCTGACGCTTCATCTGTATCCCTGTTCTCTCAGGTACAGAATGATGAGCTTGCAGAAGGCCCTTTAAACCACAGTCTCGGCTATTTTATTGTGCTCAATAAAGTAGACAATCGTATTAAGATAAACCGTGAGGTTCAGGATTTTGCCAGAAATAATTTTGGAGACAGACTTATCGGAATGATACATTCTGATACCAGCGTTATTGAGGCCGCGGCTCTGCAGCAGCCTATAAGCAATTTTAATCCTAATTCCAGCGCCGGGTTTGATATAGAAATCATAGCCCAGAAAGTTGCAAGTATTTTAGGAATGAATGTTCAGCAGGGCACCATGGTGTTAAATCCGCTGCGTAATAATGATTGATAACGAAACTTTGAAATGTTTAGTCTGATTAAATTTCTGATTTTTATTTTAATAGTACTGCCAGTGGGTGTTTTTTCGGTAATAACACCTATGTCTGCAGAAAATCAGTACATGTACAGCCTTACGCTGATTGTAGGTTGTGTTGTTCTAAGCCATATTTCCAAAAAGCACTTCATTTCGCTGATGCTGATTCTGGTTTCAGTTATGGTTTCAACCCGCTACATGTACTTCCGCGTTACCCAGACTCTGGAATTTCACTCCTGGATCGAGGTGGTAATCGGCTATCTGCTGTTCCTGTCAGAGGTTTATATTTACATAATCCTGCTGTTAAGCTCATTTCAGGTTGCCTGGTCGCTCAAAAGAAAAATCGTACCAATGCCTGAGGATGTATCCAAGTGGCCGACCGTAGACGTCTACATTCCAACCTATAATGAGCCTCTGTCGGTTGTCAGGGATACCGTGCTGGCTGCCCAGTGTCTTGATTATCCAAGAGACAAGCTGAAGATTTATCTGCTAGATGACGGCCGCCGCAAGGAATTTGCCACCTTTGCCACCTCTGCAAACGTCGGCTACATTACCAGAACCAACAACGATCACGCCAAGGCCGGTAACCTTAACCACGCCATGACCATGACCGACGGCGAGCTGATTGCAATTTTTGACTGCGACCACATCTGTACCAAGATATTTTTACAGGCAACTGTCGGCGCCTTTATCAAGGATAAGCGTCTTGCTCTGATGCAGACTCCTCACCATTTCTATTCACCTGATCCTATCGAGAGAAATCTGTATTTAGGCCGTAACATTCCGACAGAGAACGAGCTGTTCTATGGTCCTGTACAGCGCGGCAACGATAACTGGAACGCTACCTTCTTCTGCGGTTCCTGTGCTGTGATCCGCCGCAAGGCACTAGATGAGATAAAGGGCTTTGCTGTAGAGACTGTTACTGAAGATGCTCACACCGCATTGAAACTGCAGCGCCGCGGCTGGAAAACCGGCTATCTTGACCAGATATTAGCCGGCGGTCTGGCAACAGAAAAATTGGTTCTGCACATAATTCAGCGTAACCGCTGGGCCCGCGGCATGATCCAGATATTCAGAATGGATAATCCTCTTTTGGGTAAAGGACTGTCATTCCCGCAGCGCCTGTGCTATTTAAGCGCCATGATGTACTTCCTGTTTGCTCTGCCAAGAGTAATTTTCCTGCTGGTACCTCTTGTCTACCTGATATTCGGCTTATCGGTCGTACACGGTTCTGCAGCCTTGCTGTTTGCCTACGCGCTGCCGCATCTGTTTATGTCGTTCTATGCCTCCTCGAGACTTAACGGCAGATACCGCTACTCCTTCTGGGGCGAAATCTACGATATTCTGCTGTCCTTCCCGCTGGTAATTCCAACCATACTGGTATTGCTTTCTCCAAAGCACGGCAAGTTTAATGTAACCGACAAAGGTCAGACCGTGGACAAGGCATTTTTCGATGCCCGCTCGGTAAGAGCTCACTGCATAACCGCTTTTCTGCTGGTATTCGGCATAGTGTTCTCCTTTGTAAAATACTTCCTGCCTGAATACTTTGAAGTTCAGCTTGACTCTGTGCTGCTGAACGTCGCCTGGGCAACCTACAACCTTATACTGCTGATTGCCGCTATATGCGTCGCCCGTGAAACTCCTAACAAGCGCAAGTCACAGCGTCTTGAAATCGAGGTTCCGGTGCTGATTTATCAG
>DMTG01000044.1 GCA_003477345.1 Succinivibrionaceae bacterium
TTGATTTCGATAGCTTCAGCATCGGTAACATCTTCTGAGGTTATGCTCTTTTTATAGGCATCATTCTCATAGAGCAGTCTGAATATCTTATCCTTTCCATAAAGGAACATGGCAGTAGGCTTTTCACTGGATATTTCCACCAGACCTGCCTGATCATAGAACGAGGCGGTTTCACGGTTCTCATCATACAGTCCGCGGGATTCAAGATACTCTTCAAGTTCATCCGGTGCCAAAGGCTTGCCGTAGTAATAACCCTGAATTTTTTCGCAGCCGATGCGGCGCAGAAATTCTAGCTGTTCTCTGTTTTCAACGCCCTCTGCCAGGGTATGAATGCCAAGTTTTTTGGCCATCTGCACCGTCTGGGAAATAATAATCTTTGAACGTTCATTGAGATTGCGCAGAAACTCCATATCGATTTTTATTTCGTTGAAATTAAAATCCTTTAAAACATTCAATGAGGAGTAGCCTGCGCCATAGTCATCCATCCAGACATCAATGCCGATATCGTGGAAGCGCTCAATCATGCTGCGCATCAGAGCGCTGTCTTTAATGACAGCTGATTCCGTGATTTCAACATAAAACAGATCTGGAGGAAGCTCGTATTCCTTAAGAATTCTTTCAATACCGGCTACCGGATCGCCAACCGAGAAGTCATTTCTTGAGAAGTTCACAGATACTGGCAAAACTGCCTTGCCGGCATCGAGTCTTGCACGCTGCAGTATGGCGGTGCGCCTGACAATCTCCATATCAAGCTTATAAGATAATCCGTTATTCTCTAAAACAGATATAAACTTGCCTGGCTGCAAAAGTCCGTAGGTTGGATCTTCCCATCGTGCCAGCGCCTCAAAGCTGCAGAGCTTCTCTGTAAGCACTCTGACCACCGGCTGGAGATATACGCGAATCCAGCCTCTTTCGATTGCCTGATCGATATGCGAGATAATATAGGATTTCAGCAGATAGTCTGAGCCCATCTTCTCATTAAACCAGGTATATTTAGATTCAACAGACACCTTGTTGACATCAGCCGCCATCTTGGCACGGTCTACTGAGTAGGCGATATTTTCACTTGAGTCGGGAACCGCGTAAATACCGGCGCTGACTTTGAGAGTTTTACGGGAATTTGCGCGTTCTAACTGAGAGAAAACCTTTTTCAGTTCTGCTTCAATATTATCGCTGGTACTTATGACAGCAAACTGATCGTTAGCAAAGCGGCAGCATCTGTCTTTACCGAATTTGTTGGCAAGAATATTGGCAAAAGCTATCAGAAGACGGTCGCCTTCATCAAAACCATAGCGGATATTGAAGGATTTCATTCCGGCCAGATCGAGAAAAGTTACGACCGGATTTTTTCTTCTTGCAAAGATTTCATCTAGAAACTGAGGTGCAATGGTCTGAAATTCTCTAATTCCTGCAAGACCTGTAAGCTGATCATAGCCATAGGCGTTTGCTCTGCCGTCCTGACTATTTATGCTGCTGCCGCTGATACCTACTGTGTATTTTGCCTGCGGAGCCTTTTTCTTCATAAATGCAGCCTCAAAATTTCACCGAAGAAACGGATTTTACTTAGTAAATTCTTTACTACTCCTATTTTATACAGTAACTCAAGCTTAAAACTTTAGAGCAAATCGCAAATATTTGCGTTTAATCAAAAATTATTTACTGTTCTCTCTAATTTTTTTTCAAGATACACTTTCAATTCACTGATTATGCTCAAATCCGCAGGCAGCCAGTCCACGGAGGAGAGAGTGTCCGCTGTAAGCCACTTTGCTGATTCATGCTCTTTCAGCACCGGATGCCCTGCTTTTAGATTGCAGATAAAACAGTCCATTGACAGGTGAAAGGTCTCATAATCGTATTCAATGGTTTTAAAAAACTGTTTTACCTCAACGGTCGCTGAGAGCTCTTCCTGAATCTCACGCACAACAGCGCTCTCACTGCTCTCATAAGCTTCCACCTTGCCGCCCGGGAATTCCCAGAAACCTTTAAACTCGCCATAGCCCCTCTGGGTTGCCAGGATCCGGTCGCCATCGACTATGATAGCTGCCGCTACATTTATCTTCTTCATTTTGAATTTTTTGTGTCCTTTTACCTTGAACAGTATTCTGCTTATGATATAGAGAATTCAAAAAAAATAAACGGTATTTTTCTGCATAAAAAAGCGCTGTATTGCAACAGCGCTTCTTCTAACTTAGGTTGAATTTTTTCTTAACGGGTTCTGAAATTTCCGTGATGGAAGCCCAAACCGCCGTTTCTGTGACCGCCTGCCTGAGCAAAGCTGTGAGGACGGTTCATATTCTGACGGAAGTTATGGTGACCTCCTGCATATGGGCTGTGCATTCTACTCTGAGCAAAGGATCCGTGATGCGGCTGATAGGCGCCTCCTCGACCGTTGAACCCCTGATGAGATCTGAAATCACCGCCCATGTTTCTGCCAGGGGCATTGGCACCGCGGAAGTCTCTCTGGGCAAACTGACCTCCTCTGCCATAGCCCTGACCTGGATTGCAGCCGTTAAAGCCTCGTCTGCCTGCCATAGAGCCTCTGTCAAACTGAGGATTGCCGCCTCTTCCGTCAAAGCCCTGTCTGCTGGCCATAGTCCCTCTGTCAAAGCCCTGAGGGTGCCTGCTGCCAAAGCCTCTGTTATCCTGACGGTTATCCATGTAGTCTGCAGAGCCTCGGCCATCTCTGCTAGCCATCTGACCATAATTTCCGCCCTGAGGATAACTGCCCTGCATCTGGCCCTGGCCTCTGTCGAAGCGGCCGAAATTCTGTCCGCCCCTCTGTGCCCATCTACCCTGTGTAGGTGCATTTTTAAGATCTCTCTGCATTCTAGTCTCGGATCCTGCGTCATTCAAACCATTCCTACCTGAAGTCTGATTTTCGCTTACTAAAATTCGCTCCTGTGGCGTATTGGACAGATTGGTTGCCTCAGTGTTCTCCTGAGCAGATACCGGCAGTACAGTCAGTGTTAATGCAGAAGCTACGCCTAATGCAATGATTTCTATCTTTTTCATAATGCACCTCAGAGTGTGTAAAGATAAGTCTAAAAAACGTTAGATATTTATTGAAAACGATAAGTTGGCTGTCTGGCCTACGATGCTGGCAACAGAACCGCTGTTACTGCTGTAGTCATCGTAGACGTGGTGATGCTCAACTACCACCGGATGCTCATGGTGAAATTCAGGGCCATGGTGTACTACAGGGCGGTGTTCAGCGTGGAATCTGTGATCAGCTTTTCCCGGGTGATGGTCACGGTCAACCTGCTCTACGTGATGCTGTGGTCCCTCATGGTGAGGCTCAGCATAGGCTGCGGTAAATGGAATTAAAGCTGCAATTCCTAAAGAAGCAATCACGACATTTAACTTGTTCATAATAATCTCCTGCAAATTCTTTTTTTTGGTTTCTTTGATAGTAAATTTAATTTAGAAAACTTATGAAATAATTAGATTTTTTGCTAAGTTATCACTAATTTTTAAGTTAATGACACTAATGTCATTATTTTTTCAAGAAAAAAAGTCCCTGAAAATTTTTTAATTTTTTTTTGTTTTTTTATTTTTTTTTTTTTTTTTATTTTTTTTTTTTTTTATTTTTTTTTCATTTTTATATTTTCTATTATATTTTATTATATTTATTATTTTT
>DMTG01000169.1 GCA_003477345.1 Succinivibrionaceae bacterium
ACCTTTAGAGAAATCAATTCCTATCTCAGCAGAAAGTTCTCATCCCCTTTAGATCTTATTCCAGAAGAGCTTCAAAGCCATATTTAGTATTTTGCACATTGCTCTGAAAATTCAATAGTCAATAACTGGCGTATTTACGCCAGTCCTGACTGTTTTTTGTATAAATTAGGTCTGAAAGATGGGTATAGTTGTGCTGGCAGTCTGCATGCTGTTTGCCGCTCTATCAGGCTCTTCAATTGCAACTACTGCTGCTATAGGCGGTATGCTGTACCCTGAACTGGTAAAGGCCCGTTATCCAAAAGGCTATGCCGCGGCTCTTCCTGTCGCAGGTGGTACTCTCGGTATTGTTATTCCTCCTTCTATTGTCTTCGTGGTATATGGAGCCATAACCGGAACTTCAATTTCAAAGCTCCTTATGTCAGGTGTGCTTCCTGGTCTTCTGGGCGGAATACTTATGTGCATTTATGCTTATTTTTACGCAGTAAAGCATAATATTCCCAAGTCCAATGACTTTTCACTTAAGAACGTAATTGTTTCTACCAGAAAGGCTTTCTGGGCTCTGCTGATGCCTTTCATTATTCTCGGCGGAATTTATTTAGGTATATTTACACCGACCGAATCTGCAGCCGTTGCTGTGGTATATGGTCTCTTCGTAGCAAGATTTGTGCATCATGAACTCACCTGGTCAAAACTCAGCGTGATTGTTATTGATGAAGTCAAGGGAACAGCTAATATTCTCATGATTATTATGGCAGCTACACTGTTTGGCTATGTACTTACTATCTATCAGGTTCCAACGCTGTTTACTCAGGCTTTAAGCACGTTTATTACCGGTAAATACAGCTTCCTGCTGTTTATTAATATTCTGTTATTGTGTCTTGGTATGTTTATGGATTCCGGTGCGATTATCCTTATTTTGGCACCGCTTATTTTCAAGATGGCTGTAGGCTTTGGAATCGATCCTGTGCATCTGGGCTGCATTATCGTGTTTAACCTTGCATTAGGCCAGGCTACACCTCCTTTCGGCAACTGTCTGTTTGCAGCAATGCCGGTAACAGGACAGAGTATTGTCACGCTTGCTAAAAACGTATTTCCTTTTGTCCTGATTCTGATGATTACCGTGCTGCTGGTTTCCTATATACCTGCAATTTCAATGTTTATTCCAAACATGATGGGGTAGAGCCATGCATGATTTAAAAATAGTAAATGCAAAAGTATTCAACTCTGACAGCTGCTCCTTTGAAGAGCATCCTGTATGTATAACTGATGGTGTAATCGCAGGTTTTGATGATGAGAAAAGCAGGCAAGTAATTGATGCCAGAGGCTGTTTTTTAAGTCCTGGCCTTATCGATGAACATCTGCATATTGATTATCAGGGCAGTCTGATAGGAGCCAATGCAGACACGCTGTGTGTACCTTCGGGAATAACCTCTGTCTGTGACGGCGGCACCTGTGGAGTTTCCAGCTTTACTTCTTTTTATAACAACAATATTCTGCGTTATGAAACTCACACCTATTCCTATCTGAATGCGCAGACATTCGGCAATAAAAGTGTCTGCCTGCATGAAGAAGATCAGGATCCTAAAGATTTCAGGGAAGATCTCATTGCAAAATGCTTCGAAAGGTACGGTGATGTCTTAAGAGGACTTAAGATAAGACTGTGCCGCGGTACTTTAGGTGACAGTGGAGTGGGGCCAGAGACGCTTAAAGCAGGGCTTAAAATCAGAAAAAAACTTCAGGAGAAAGGCTATCACTGTCCACTTGTAGTTCACTATGGAGATCTGCCTGCTGACTTTCCAATCGCCACTTTGTTTGACAGTCTTCAGAAAGGCGATATTGTAGCTCACGTAATGCAGACACACGGTGAGCAGATATTCGATGATTCCGGCAAGGTAAGAGACTGTGTCAGAAAGGCCAGAGAGCGGGGCGTTCTTATGGACGACTGCCATGGACGTGTTCACTGGAGTTTTGAAAATCTTGAAAGAGCTATCAGCAACGATTTTCTGCCTGATTTTATAAGTTCTGACAATATTCGTTTGAGTGAATACTTGGCTCCGGGATTTTCTCTTTTATATGCAATGGCTGTACAGAGCGCTGCTGGTATGAGTGTTGAACAGATCTTAAGACGCGTAACCAGAAATCCTGCTCTTGCACTGGGGATCGAAGACAGGGCTGGAGAAATAAAATTAGGTTCCTGCGCCGATCTTACTGTACTTAAAATTGAAGATCTAAACTACAGTCTTGCTGACAATTATGGAGGGCAGAGAAAAGGCAATAAACTTTTCATTCCATGCCTGACTATGATTTCAGGAAGAGTAGCTTATAGACAGATATTTTTTTAATTTTGCTGTTTAGAAAGCCGTCAGTTCGTGTTTATAATAAATCAAATCAGTCTGACGGCTTTTTCAATTTATAGATTAAGAGGATTCTTTATAAGATAGTAACAGGTGCAGAAAGTTGTCAGAGATATGCTCATGAGAATACAGACCGGTCTGCTCAGAGACAGACAGCTGCCCACTCCATAGTAAAGACACCATA
>DMTG01000039.1 GCA_003477345.1 Succinivibrionaceae bacterium
TAATGGAACCTGCCAGTATGAAAAAGAAAATAGCCAGCAGTGTATATCTGGCACCGCCGTTATAAAGTTTCTGCACCGCTGTAGCCAGAGGAAAACCATTGATAAAGCACAGTGTGCACAGACAGGAGAATGTAAGACTCCAGACAAAAGGAACACCGATTATCAGAGTTACAAAAACCAGAAACAGCAGAATTAAAATAGGACTCATAATGTGCTGACCTCCTTTTCTGGCAGCTGAGCTCCCAGAGCAACAATAAGATGGCGCATAAGCAGCACCAGATGGTCAATCAGCACCAGAATAAAACCAACGGTCATAACGTAATAGATATGATAAGTATAAAGAGGTAAAGGAGTCAGACGCTGAGGATTCCTGGTAACTGCGCCGATGGTTTTATAAAGGCCGTAGCAGCATAACACCACGGTTATAACAGAGATCAGATCGCCCAGCAGCTTCCATCTGGCATCTAAAACCAGACTTTTAAATCTGAAGATTTCAATTTTGATTTCACCGTCTGTCTTGACTGCAATATTGGCACCTATCAGCACCATAAACATGAAGAGCACTACACTTAGCATTTCACAGTAGTTAAGACTGTAGGATGCCATATAACGCAGACATACATTGGCAAAATTGACAGTAACAACGATGAATACAGCGACAAGCAGTACTATTTTCTGCACTTTGAAAAGAGCATTGCTAAAAGTCACCAGAAATGAGTAAAGATTGTTCATAGACATACTCATAATGTAAAGAGCTGTTATGCTCTTAATAAAAACTTTTGCAGGAAAGAGGAAGCTCCGGGGTTAGCCCGGAGCATAAGAGTTTTTTACTTTAACAGATCAACAAGTTTGCCGTATCTGTCCTTGTATTTATCGTATACACCCTTGGTGCTTTCGAGCAGAGCTGCGTGATCGAGCTTGGTGAAGATCATGCCTTTGCCAATACAGCCTTTCTTGGCAATTTCATTATCCTCAACAGTAGCCTTCCACTCTACGTCTGCAGCATAGGCGGCAGCCTCATCAACCCATTTCTTCTGTTCGTCTGTGAATTCGTCATAAGTTGACTTGGACATTACCAGAGCAGCCACCTGGAAAACGTGGTTGGTTTCAGTAAGATACTTCTGAACTTCATAATAGGTGTTGTTGTATATATTTACATATGGATTTTCCTGAGCATCAACCGTTCCCTGCTCCATTGCCGCATAAAGTTCAGAGAAGTTGATGACGGTAGGAGCGGCCTTCAGAGATTTGAAGATCTCCTGATGAACTTCATTAGGCTGAACTCTGATCTTAAGTCCTTCAAAGTCTTTTAAACTGTTGATAGGTTTTTTGGAAGTTACTTCTCTGAAGCCCATGGTAAGCCAGGAGCCTAAATGCATATTCTGCTCATCAAGCTTACCGGCCATTATTTTTCCGGCTTCTCCATTGATTTTTGCCCTGGCACTGTCATAGCTGTCAAACAGGAAAGGCATGTCAAAGACTCCAAGATCAGGAACCAGATCGGTAAGAGATGAAGTTACAATCAGAGTAACATCGCAGGTTCCCTGCTGCAGCATGGCCGGCATTTCCTGAATTGTACCTAGGGTAGCATTAGGAAACATATTAACTGTCATCTGTCCATTTGAAAGTTCTGTGAGCTTTTCTGAAAAGGCAATTGCAGCCTTTCCAAAAATTGAGGTTTCAGGATCAGCATAGCCAAGCATAAGATTATCCTTGGCAAAAGCGGTTGAAGATGAAAGACCTATTGTGGCAATAGCAGCGCATAAAGCTGAATAGTATCTTAGTTTCATTGAGAATATTCCTTATGTGTTATCTATAGAAAACGTGATTCTTTTTATTTCAGAATCACTAACAGTATTATTGAATAAAGGACTGTAAAAAAGCGTGACTGAATTCACGCATTAATGGCTATATATGGTCAAATAATGATTAATTTTAAATGATATGAAAAAAAGAATGATTTATTCAATCATCCTATTTAGCATTTTTCATTTTATATTTACTAATTGTTATATATAAGTATATAAATATTTTATTGAAACCGTTTATAAATTGACTATAAACAAGCAGAACATTCGCATTTTACAATTAAACTAGTTTTATCAAAAGCTAGATTAGCTAATCGTGCCTGCCTGATTATGCGACAGGAAAATTTTGTTAAAAATAAAATGCGAACTTGGCTATAGTTTTAAATCAGAGTTTTTACTCCCTATATATCCTAATGTTATTGTATGAATATATTTAATAAATAATCTCAGTAAATACTTTGTGTCTACTAATGAGGTATAACCGTAATATTTTTGCAGTAATCGGAGATTGATTATGAAAAAATTAGCCCTGGCATCTATAGCTATTGCTTCACTGCTGATTGCAGGCTGTTCATCCAATATAGACAAAGAAGTTACTCTGATTAAGGGTTCATCCACCATGCAGGACGTGGAAAATATCTTAGGTTCTCCAGATGAAGTCAAGCAGAACGGTAATAAAGTAACTTACGATTACACCAGCTCACATGTAGGCAGAGATATTGCAACCGGACTCCTTTTAGGCTGGCAGTTCCTTGACAACCACGTTCTGACTCTATGTGACAAAGGCAAGACCAACTGCGAAGTGTTTAAAGCCAAGGAAGGCGAGGATGCAAAATCCCTGAGAGTTTTCTTTGAGAATGGCGTCGTTTCTGATGCAACAATTATTGATCTGTAATATTTCAGCTCAGATTTAGAATTCACTAATAGTTTTAAATAATAGCTGTAAAGACCATTTCTTAATCCTTTAATAGAAATCAGGAAAAGAAATGGTCTTTTAATTTGTCTCCCTAAAAATACAGTTACAGTTAGCGGGTCTGATTGTAGTACATGATTCCTCCGCCAAAGGAATATACATTGTCAAAACCGTTCTGCATTAGAATTCTGGCTGCGACGTAGCTTGTATATCCGGTTTTACAGAAAAGCACTACCTTTTTGTCATGAGGAATGCGGTCAAGACTCTCTCTAAGCTTAGCGGCAGGAATATTAATCGCACCTTCTATCGTACCTGAACTGAACATCATAGGAGGACGCACATCGATAAGGAAGCTGTCTTTGAGATCTTCTAGGAAAGCCATCTTTACCCTGCCGTCTAGGATGTTGACAGCATTCATTCCCAGCACGTTGACGGCATCTTTGGCACTGTTGAAAGGAGGAGCATAGCAGAGCTCGGCATCTAGCAGATCCTGAACCGTACCTTTAAGTCGCATTACAGTTGCTATAACGTCAATACGCTTCTCTACGCCTTCTTCACCGATGGCCTGGGCACCTAGAATCTCGCCGTTTTTCGAAAACAGCAGCTTATAGAGAATATCCTTAGAGGCAGGATAATAAGACGCATGAGATCTTCCGAAAATCACAGTCTTAAGATAGTCTTTACCCAGCTTCTTAAGTTTCTCTTCACTGGAACCAACTGAAGCTAAAGTGAGATCGGCAATCTTAACT
>DMTG01000083.1 GCA_003477345.1 Succinivibrionaceae bacterium
TCTTGTATCACCATCAAGCTTAGTAAGAATAACACCATCAATTCCTACTTTATCATTGAAGTTAGATGCTACATTAACAGCATCCTGACCTGTCATGGCATCAACCACGAACAGAGTTTCGGTAGGTTCTGTAAGCTGATGCAGAGCCTTAACCTCATCCATCATGACTTCGTCTACCGCAAGACGACCGGCGGTATCTAAAATCAGCACATCATAGGCGTGCAGTTTGCCGTACTCTAAGGCAGCTTTGGCTATATCCCTAGGATCATCTTTCGGGTTTGACGGGTAATTGTCAATCTCAGCCTCCTTGGCAAGGCTTGATAGCTGATCCATAGCAGCCGGACGATAGGTATCAACCGAGACTAGCAGAACCTTTTTCTTAAGGCGCTCTTTTAAGTAAATTGCAAGCTTGGCAGCCGAGGTGGTTTTACCGGCACCCTGGAGACCTGCCAGCAGCAGCACGGCAGGAGGCTGATGGGCAAGACTTATCTCTGAATTCTCGCCGCCCATGGTTTCCACGAGTTCGGCATATACAGCCTTGATGAACTCCTGACCTGGGGTCAGACTCAGGTTAACCTCAGTACCAAGCGTACGTTCCTTTACCCTGTTGGTAAAATTCTTGACAACCGGCAGCGCAACGTCAGCCTCTAACAGGGCGGTGCGCACTTCGCGCAGCGTATCCTTGATATTCTCTTCAGTAATTCTGCCCTTGCCGCTTAAATTCTTTAAAGTACGATTCAGTCGGGCTGTAAGATTCTCAAACATTGGTCATCCCAGATAACAAGGTGTTACACAGCTCTAGCCTCTTAAAGCTCGGGCTGTGGATTAACAATTCTCCAAGTCAGAAGACTCAGACTAAAAATACGTTTTAAGAGCAGAATCTGCTCAGATATATAAATGAGTTATTATAGCAAGAAGCGCAGATAAATCTAAAGCTGTAAAGGACAGTCCCTGAAATGACCTTTACAGCTTTAAAAAGGAAGGATTGAGACTACAGCTCGATGTCGGCTGCCAGATCTCGAGCTCTTACATTAGGAGGCAGCAGCTTGCCTAGCTGCTCTTTTAAAAAGTCCTTTTTGCTGGCGCTGTATGGATCGCTGTAGTGGGCGTGTACCAGCCAGCTGTAGGCCTCTTCATAGTGCTGAGGTGTGCCGAAGCCGCGAATGAGCATGTCAGCCAAGCCAAGCCGCCCGGTTTTGGAGCCTAAGGCTGCGGCAGTGTGCATATAGCGCTCTGACTTGTTTAAATCCTTGTTTACAAAAAAGCCCTTTTCATAATAGAAGGACATACGCTCCATAGCTGGCGCGTAGCTGTTATCGGCCGATTTTTTGATGTACTCGATGCCAAGTTCCAGATCTGGTCTTACACAGATCCCGTTTATCAGCATATCGCCCCAGACAAACTGAAACACCGGCACACCAACCAGACGGGCTCTGTCTTCAATATCAGTAACAAACTGACACTTGTCCTGAGTCTTTACTACCCGCTCATAGATACGGTTTTCCACCATGGCATCCATCTGTTTCATGGTATACATTTCAACATTGGCGCCGCCATTGGCAATCACAGCGTCCTCTTCGGTAACAGCCATATTCGCGCCGCTGCCTAAGGTATCGAGAACTTCCTTGGCTGCCAGCGACTGAGAGCTGGTCACCACGTCATATTCTGACTGCTGCATGGCCTCAGCCACACAGACTGTGCCCAGACAGAGTACGGGCAACAAAATTTTTGCTAATCGATTCATGCGTCCTGCCTTTTTACAGATCCTTATCTTTATAACGACTTGGCGCCCTAAAACTTTAAGAGGAGCACACTTGCCGTTTTCGGCATTCCATTCTGCAGAATCATTAATATGCAAAAAGCCCGCCTGTTTTACTAATTTCGTGATTTTTCACGAATTACAGGCGGGCTTTTGTGAATTAAGAGAAATTACTTGTTGGTCTTAATCCACTCGGTAGCAAAATCAACACCCTTCTTGATGTTGTTCTTCAGAGTGTCAGTAGCTTCATTCAGGCACTTCTGCTCATAGTCAGAGATCTTGCCGAAATCAACAACCTTCTCCCAGCCGTTCTTGCCGAATACTACTCTCTGAGCAAAGAAAGGAGCGTACTGTGAGCCGCCTTCTACATAGCCGTACTCAGATACGCCTGGCTCACCCTTAAGACCGCGAACAACCTTAAGAGCAAAACGGGCACCAGCTGTGGCCATGGACAGAGTAGCAGAACCAGCACCTGCCTTAGCCTCTACCACTTCAGTACCAGCATTCTGGATACGGTTGGTTAAAGCTTCGATGCGCTCCTGACTGATAGCTTCACAGCCTACAACCTTGGAGAGCAGAGGCAGAATGGTAGCGCCGCTGTGGCCGCCGATAACTGGAACATGGATATTGGTCTTGGACAGGCCCAGCTCTTCAGCCAGGAAGGTCTCAGAACGCAGAACGTCCAGTACGGAAACGCCGAAGAGACGGTGCTTGTCATATACACCTTCAGCCTTTAATACTTCAGCTGCAAGAGGAACAGTAGAGTTTACAGGGTTAGTAATGATGCAGATGCAG
>DMTG01000217.1 GCA_003477345.1 Succinivibrionaceae bacterium
ATTAACTGGGATAAGATTATGCCTCCTCCAAAGGGAGCAGGTCACAGCAACTATATGACCGCAGTGACTGAAATTGATAATGAGCTGGTGGAGATTCTGGACGTTGAGAAGACCTTCAGTGAAATTTCACCATCGAGCAGCACCTTCAGTGAAGAGGCTAAAGCCAATGTAGAGAATGCCGGTGCCGCATTCAAGGAAAAGAACTATACGGTAATGATTGCCGATGACTCCAAGGTTGCTCTCAATCAGGTGGCATCTGCAACCGATCTTATGGGACTTACCACAATTAAGTGCACTGACGGCAAGCAGGCCTTCCTGAAACTCAGAGAACTGTGCAAGAACGGTCCAATCAGAGATCAGGTCAAGCTCCTGATATCAGACGTTGAAATGCCAGAGATGGACGGATACACACTATGTGCATCCATAAGACAGGATCCTATGCTCAAAGATATGTATGTGATTCTGCATACCTCTCTGTCAGGCGTTTTCAATCTTGGTATGATAGGCAAAGTCGGTGCCAATGACTTTATTCCAAAGTTCAATTCAGAAGAGCTGGCCAAAGCCATCAAGAAAGGTCTTGAAGTAGTAGAGTCTGGTGTATCCGGACAGGACTGCGTTATGAAGGAGATCCCGAAGGATCGAATCAAGGACTGAGGTCCTGGTCTTATAATTTCAGAGAAGGCTCTTCTTTACAGAAGAGCTTTTTTATTACAGATTGTGGCACTGTTCAAAAATCTTCCTGTTTTTATGCCTTTCATCTTCTGCAAATCCATAGCGTGTCACAGTAACTAACTGTTAAACAAGTTATAATTCTTCTACATTCCTAATAAAAATATATCAGAGACCAGGATGGCTACAGATCCATCTATTCACTGCTGATATTAAAGAGCTAATATGCCGAGAATTTCGTGGCTGAGACTTATATTTCAGCGCTGGCTTTTTATCCTTCAGACTTTAGCGATAAACAGCATTGATAGCGCTGCAAAGCCTGATTACAGCAGAGCGCGGGCAGCCAACAAGGCTTCCTTTTTCAGCTCGGGACTTGCAACAGCTCCCTGGGCCGCAATAATGCCGTATGTTAAGGAAAGGCTTGTTCTTGATGACTTCTTTTATGCCGTAGTGCTGCTCACTTTCGGCATAGGAGCAGTAGTAGGTATGCCGGTTACCGGCTGTCTTGTAAAACGGTTCGGAGTAAAGCCGGTGATCCTGACAGCAACAGTGCTCATGTATCTTGGCATGCTGGCTGTAAGCTATACCGATGTAACTCTTTCCCTGGTGCTTGCGGGTACCTTTATCTGGGGCGCATTCCTGGGCATCCTTGATATAGCCAACAACGTGCATGCGGCAAGATATGAAGAGCTGACCAGAAGCCATATTCTTTCAGGCTTTCAGGGCTGGTATACCATCGGCTGTCTGGCAGGAGCCGGCTTTTCTCCGCTGCTCCTGTATCTGGGCATCGATACCTTCAGTATAGCCATTATCCTGTGTGCTTTTGGCTTTGTGCTGCTCTGGTATACAGTTTGCGGCCTTATAAATACCCACGGTCAGCGCAGAGAGTCCGCAGTAAGTCAAACAGTCTTATCAGAAACCAAAGCTGCCGGCAGCAGTACAGAAAAGAAAGCCGGGAACAGTAAAAAACAGCTTAAGCCTTTTGGGAAAACTGCCATTATTCGGGCTGGCATAGTCTGCTTTTCCATGTATCTGGCAGAAGGGCTTATTTTTGACTGGGGAGGCGTATATCTTATAGAAGAGTGCGGCATGCAGATTTCTCTTGCCTCGATAGGCTTTGTTATCTTCGAAATCTCTACTGCTTTAATGAGATTCACTGGCGATTGCGCAGTCGAAAAAATAGGAGAACGCAGAATTCTAGTGTTCGGCAGCGTTCTATCGTTTGTAGCCTTGCTTGCAGCTGCCTTTATCTCCAGCTGGCAGATAGTACTTTTTTGCTATGCTCTGCTTGGCGTGGCGCTTGCCAACGTAGTGCCGGTAATGATTTCCAAAACAGCAAGACACTGTGCTCGTGATAAGGCTCAGGCCATAGCAATGGTAGGAACTATTGGATATGCTGGCGTGCTGGTAGGACCGGCACTTTTAGGAGCGATGGCCATGACTTCCGGACTTCCTTCCATATTTATCTTAGGCGCGGTCTTCATGCTACTTATCAATTTGGCTCCTTAACTTATTAAAAAACAAGTATAAACTTTAAATATCCAACCTGTTTCAAAAATTTAAAAAGTAGTCTGTGATGTATAAAAAATCTTTTGACAGCCGCTGTTGTGAATAGTCTTCTTTCGCTGTAATTTATAAAAGCGCCAAAAAATTCAGAAAAAATACATGCCAGAGGAAGAAATATGGGTAGGTTTGTGTTATCTCAGGTAAACAGTGGTGTAGTTTTTAATCTTAAAGCTGGAAATAACGAGATTATTGCTACTTCACAGGTATATGCTTCGCAGGAAAACTGCCTTAAGGGGATAGAAAGCATCAGAAAAATTGCACCTATAGCAAAGCTCGAAGATAGAACGGTTGATGATATTGTCGAAGTTACCAATCCAAAGGTTGAGATCTTCAAAGATGTTAAAGGTGAATTCCGCTTCAGACTCAAGGCC
>DMTG01000201.1 GCA_003477345.1 Succinivibrionaceae bacterium
AATCTTCCAACGATTACCTGACCAAAGGAAATCAGTCTTGAGGATATGCCGCCTTCTTTCATGATCTCGCCTGCGAGCATAAAGAACGGTACAGCGGTGAGAATGAATGAGTCAGCTCCTGTCAGCATCTGCTGGGCAAGCAGCATAGGATCATACATATCAATGAACCATAGCAGTACCAGTGCACACAGCATGAGTACTATAGCTACAGGGATGCCTAGAAGCAGCAGGAAAAATAGAGAGACTATGAATACAAAGAATTCCATTTTTATTTCTCCATGTGCTCTTGATTATCAGTAGACTGCTCCTGCTGTTTTGCAAGTGCGGCCTTAAGGTCTTCGTCTACATAACGAGGTGGGAAGTCTTCATGTGTTACAAACAGAGCTTTTAAGGCCTGCAGTAAATCTCTGAAAACAAACAGAAGTACCCCAAAGGCACCGAATATCAGACAGCCTACGATAATCTGGTAAGGCATGCCGGTAACCTGACCTCTTGAGGTGTCCGAGTCTTCAAAATACATGATTGAGCCATCTACCAGAATGTATAAAGCATATAGAGCAAGCAGATAGCCAATGATGTATACAACTGTTCTGACGTTCTTCGGCAGGGCGTCGGTGAGAATAGTGACCGCAATATGGCCTCTTTCTCTGGCAACGGCGACCATTCCTAAGAAGGTCAGATATAAAAACAAGTAGCGAAGAACTTCTTCTGTAGCTACAAATCCTGATTGCATAAAATAGCGCATACACGCGTTAACAAAAACAATTAAGACCATTACAGAAAGAATAACAACGCAGATAAACTTATAAAAATTCCAAAATTTATCGTAAAAGCTGTTCATAACAATTCCTGTTGTGTGAAAAAATTCTGTAACTAAAATACAAGTTATCTTGTATTTTAGTTGTGACTTACTTACCATTTTTTTAAATTATCGAAATTGATTTTATTAAAATTTTGTATTTATTAGGATATTTTTTTAATAAAAAATCGTTGTATTTTAGTTTTGTGATTTTGTGCTATAAAAAATAAAAATTTTTATTTTAAGCTAATAACAGAATCAGCTTTTGGCTGAAAAAGTAGAATGATTCAAAATAATCAGCTTGCCTATGGACTAATCCTAAGTTCTAGCTATGGCAATAAAGCATTATGAGGGAGCAGCCTTGCGGCTGCATTGAAATTGTGAACAGAAAACTACTACCAAGGTTGCATTTGACTGCAGGAAAAAAACTTTCCGAGCAGATATATGAATTTTTAAGAATGCAGATTGTGAAGCGTCAGATTCCTCCTGGGACGGCGCTGTCAGAAAACGAGCTTGCGGCTCATTTTGATGTTTCCCGTAATCCTATTCGTGAAGCAATAGGTCGTCTTAGGAACAATCACCTTATTGAAATCATGCCGCAGAAAGGCACTTTTGTAACCAAAATTTCCATAAGCAATCTTAAGGATATCTGTTTTGTCAGAGGTGCTCTAGAAACAGCTGCAGTGCGCAATATTCCCAATCTGACTGAAAAGGAATTTTTCGCAGTCATAAAGGCGCTGGATAAAAACATGGCCCAGCAGCGCAAGCAGCAGACCGGCAAGGCAGAGAACTCCAGCCGTTTCCTTGAACTTGATGATGAGTTTCATAAAATCATCTGTGATCTGTCGAAAACATCATTATCCTGGCAGATGATTCACAGTGTGAAAGCCAATATGGATCGCGTCAGATATCTGTCTCTGTCTCATGTGACCACAGTCAGTGAGCTTTCACAGTGTCATGAGGAAATATACGAGGCTATCGCCGCCAAAAATATAGAAAAGGCCTGTGAACTAATTGAAAAGCATTCCTATGAGATCACCAGAACCTATAAGCAGATAATGGAAGAATCCTCAGAGGACTGGTTTGAAGAAACTGAAAACTGAACCGTTAATTCCATAATAATTTGCTGATAATAATGGTAATTTGTATTATTATGGAATTATTATTCAGTATTTTTATTGTCTCTGAACTTCTTTTTACAGAATTAAAAATAAAAAAATCAAAAAATATAAAGAATTCTGTAATCTTTTCGTGTATAATCTTACAGCCCCTCTAATCGAGTATCGGATTCCCACCCGTATATGAGATGCAGACATTAGTCTGTTTGGAAAAGAGAACAGGAAATTTTTCCTGATGTTTTAAAGGACAGAGTCCTTCAAAAAAGGGTTTTTTAATGAAAACTTATGTTGCAAAGCCATCCACAATTAAGCGTGAGTGGTTCGTTGTTGATGCAGCTGATCAGACTTTAGGCCGCATCGCTACTGAAATAGCTTCCCGTTTACGCGGTAAGCACAAACCAGAATACACACCGTTCCTGGATACCGGTGATTACGTTATTGTAATTAACGCATCCAAGGTAAAGGTAACTGGCAATAAGACTAACGATAAGCTCTATCATCACCACACTGGTTATCCAGGGGGGCTGAAGACTGAGAATTTCGCTAAGCTGGTAGAACGTAAGCCAGAAGAGATCATTGAGAGAGCCGTTCGCGGCATGCTCCCAAAGGGACCTCTCGGACGCGCTATGTTCCGTAAACTTAAGGTATATGCTGGTGAGACCCACAATCACGGCGCTCAGCAGCCACAGGAACTCAAGTTTTAAGGAGCAAAGCAAATGGCAGTAAATCAGTATTATGGCACCGGTCGTCGTAAAGATGCCACTGCACGTGTATTCCTTAAGCAGGGTACCGGCAAAATGGAAATCAACGGCAGAACTCTGGATCAGTATTTTGGTCGTCCAACTTCTCGCATGGTTGTAGCACAGCCTTTAGAGCTGCTCAATCTTACCGATAAGTTTGACATCTATGTAACCGTTGTTGGCGGTGGTATCACTGGTCAGGCTGGCGCAATCCGTCTGGGCATCACTAGAGCTTTAATGGAGTATGACGAATCTTTCCGTCCTGCTCTGCGTAAAGCTGGTTTCGTAACCCGTGATGCACGTGCTGTAGAGCGTAAGAAGGTTGGTCTTCACAAAGCTCGTAAGCGTCCACAGTACTCAAAGCGTTAATTCGTTTTCTGTATCTATTTTTTATAAAACCTCAAGCGAAAAACTTGAGGTTTTTTTATATGTTCAAAAGCTTAAGGCAGATTGCTGTATAAAGACAGCAGGCGTCCTTAAAGTCTCTCGGGTTGAACCCGCTCTTCTCTGAAATTTTATCAAGCTTATACTGCAGAGTATTCTTGTGCACATATAGTCTTTGTGCAGTCCTGACCAGCGACATATTCTCCTGATAATAGGCAGAAAGCAGCTTCAGGTCACTGTCACTGAGTTTTTCTAGACAGCGCTTGATAAAGAACTGTCTTGCCGTATCGCTGATCCCGACACATAATGTTTCTATCCCAAGAGAGTTGTATTCGACCAGACTTGAGTTTTCCTGTTCTGGAAAGGTGTCAGAAGGATTGTTCTGACTGTCATTTTGTGAATTGTGCAGAGAGTGAGCGTATTTTAAAGCAGTTGCTGCCTCTTCGTAAGACAGGTGCTGTTCTTCAATACCGTGCGGCATTCCGACTCCAGAAAACAGCTGAATCTCTTTTCCTGTCAGCAGATTTAAAAAGATTTTTTTCTTCTGCTGATACTTGCTGTCTTCTATGATCATTCTGTATTCATCAGGGAATGCAAAAGAATAGAGATCTCCTTCGGCAAGCTTGAAGACGTTTAAGATCTCTCTTTCTATTTTGTAGATACTGGTGCCGGTATTCAAACGCGGTATCTTGATTATCAGGGTACGGAAGAGTCCGGTTCTAAGGCCTTTTTCTTCAATGTAGTCAGTTACGATCTTCTCACAAATGCGGTTTCCGCCAGCTATCAGAGAGGCCAGAATATATCCAATGCGATTTTGGAATGAATTCTTTTCTATATCCAGATCCTGTTCTCTTAAAAGCAGGTAAGTGATTTTCTGCGCCAGATAGGCATATTTGCGTACGTTATCAGGTTTGCCGGTGATCCCGATAACCGCAACAATTTCATCCTGGTAGATAATCGGAATATTTACTCCGCAGTGCGTTCCAATGAAGGTGCTGTCATCCTCAACTTCGATGGTTTCACCGCTTAGATAGGCGTGTTTGCCTATTTCATGGTAGGTGCCAATACGGGAGCTGTCGGTGCTGGCGAAAATAATACCGTCTTTATCAATGTAATTGGCATTGTTGTCGCTTATGTTTTTTATTGCCTCTACGATCTGCTGAGCCGTATAGTGACTGATTTTTCGTTCCATCAAACTTCCTGATAATTTTGAAAAGGATCACATAATAGTTAATTTTAAGCCAAATTTTGTTACACAGTACAATTCTAGTCCCAAATATTATGATTAATATTGGTATTTGTGACATATATGAGTCAGTCGTTAAATGATAGAGTGCTGTCATAAGCAAGTACGGATAAAATTTATCATCTTACTTGTGTGCAGATGTAGGGTTAATAGATTTTAGGAAAGAACATGAAAGTTGTAATTGCTATAGATTCATTTAAAGGCAGTCTGTCATCCTTAGAAGCTGGAGATGCCATTAAGCAGGGAATACTGCGAGTTTACAAAGATGCTTCTGTTGTCGTAAGACCACTTGCCGACGGCGGTGAGGGCACAGCCTCCGCACTGACTGAAGGTATGGGCGGCAAATGGGTTGACGTAACGGTAACCGGACCTCTTGGTGATAAGGTAAAGGCAGGTTATGGAATGATTGAATCTAGCGGTACTGCAATCATGGAAATGTCAGCAGCCGCCGGAATTACCCAGGTTCCTGCTGCTAAGAGAAATCCAATGCATACAACTACTTATGGCGTTGGTGAAATGATAGTAAGCGCCATCAGAAACGGCTGCAGAAAATTCATCATAGGAATCGGCGGGAGTGCTACCAATGACGGCGGTATAGGCATGCTGCAGGCATTAGGCTATGAATTTTTAAACAAAGATGGTAAACCTGTTGGATATGGCGCTCAGGGCGTATCCGAAATTGTCTCCATAAAAACCGACAAGGTGCTGCCAGAGCTTGCTCAGTGTTCTTTCAAGATCGCCTGTGATGTCAATAATCCTTTATGCGGAGAGAAGGGCTGCAGTGCAATTTTCGGACCGCAGAAGGGCGCAACTGAGCAGATGGTTAAGGACATGGACGGCTATCTCAAGGCTTATGGCGAACTTACTCAGAAAACTTTCTCTAAGGCTGACATGATCTATCCTGGCACAGGTGCCGCCGGCGGTCTCGGCTTTGCCTTTTTATCCTATACCAATGCAGTGCTGCAGTCAGGCATACATATCGTGCTGGAGGAAACCAGACTTGATGACTATGTAAAAGATGCTGACATCGTCATTACTGGTGAAGGCCGCCTTGATGCGCAGACAGTAATGGGCAAGGCTCCTGTCGGAGTTGCTGAAGTTGCCAAAAAGCACGGTAAGAAAGTGCTGGCTTTTTCAGGCTGTGTAACTAAGGATGCGACTGCCTGCAATGAGGCTGGAATTGATGCCTTTTTCCCAATCCTGCGCGCTGTGGTTTCTCTTGATGAAGCTATGGAAGCTGACAATGCCCGCGCTAACATGGCCGATACCGTAGAGCAGGTCTTCCGCACAATAAAAAGCTTTTCTTAGATCTTGCAGAAGCTGCTGCAGGCATTAGAATTTCGTAAAAAAAAGAGAGGTCAGTTATTAACTGACTCTCTCCTGTACTGATCTTTATACGGTTACTTTTATAAAGATCCACCAGACAGAAAGGAATGTTTTTCTG
>DMTG01000164.1 GCA_003477345.1 Succinivibrionaceae bacterium
GAGATTTGCCGCCTATTATTTTTCAGCGCCGTCTCTTAACGTAGGCGTTCTGTCAGGAGAATAGTGGAAGACAGATATACATATTTTCAAGGTGACTTTTGAGTATCTTCAAGCCTTGATGTACTGCAGAGTAGCGTAAAAAAAGATATTGCATTACAATCGAGGAAAAAATGCAGTAAAAGGAGATTGCAGTGAATATACGCAAGATACTCGTGATGATAACCCTTCTTACAGCCGCTGTTTTCAATATAGCGGCAGCTGGTGAAGAAAAGCCCGATGCAAGTCCCGAACTTAAAAACATGCTCGATTCCATGGGGGCCTTTTCTGCTGAATTCACACAGATCATAGAAAAGCCTAACGGCACTAATTCCCTGGCTTCAAAAGGCGTCATTTATCTTAAAAGACCAGACAAGATGATGATGCATACCGAGGATCCGGATGAACAGTTCTTATATACCAAGAACAGCAGCATTTATTACTATGATCCCTTCGTAAACCAGGTGACAATTTTCGACAGCAAAAAAATCGACAATTCTCCATTCTTCCTTCTGGTGTCAGAGAATAAAGATTTCTGGGATAAATATACTGTGACTAAAGAACCTTTTGGCTACAGACTTGAGTCCAAGAAAAAAAATGAAATGCTCAATATGGATATAGTCATGAATGGTAAAAACATCTGCTCAATTAGAATTGTAATGAAAGACGGCAATATCAATGTATATAAGCTCACGGGACAGAAGCAGACTGTCGATGATTCCGTGTTTAACTATACTCTGCCAAAAGAAGTAGAAGTCGATGACCAGCGAAGCAGAAACTGATCTAATAGCGGCCTTTGACGCTTCGCTTAAAAAAGACAGCCCATCTCAGGAAACCGAGACCGAAAAGGAATTTTCTGAACTCGCGCCGCTTGCCTCCAGACTGCGCCCGGAATCTTTAGCCGAGTACATAGGTCAGACCCATCTTATCGGAAAGGGGCGGCCTTTGCGTCAGGCCTTAGAGCGCGGTCAGTGCTATTCCATGATCCTCTGGGGACCTCCTGGTGTCGGCAAGACTACTTTGGCGCTGATTTTTGCCAAAGCCTGCAATGCAATTTTTGAACAGTTATCGGCTGTAACTTCAGGCATTAAAGACATACGAGAGGCGGTGGAGCGCGCAGAAAGGCGCCGCAAGCAGGGGATTAGAACCCTTCTGTTTGTAGATGAGGTGCATCGCTTTAACAAAACTCAGCAGGATGCTTTTCTGCCTCATATTGAAAGTGGCACGATCACCTTTATCGGAGCTACTACAGAAAATCCGTCCTTCAGCCTGAATTCAGCACTGCTCTCAAGAGCAAGAGTCTATGTCCTAAAGAAGCTGTCCGAGGATGAAACCAGAGCTCTTTTAAGACAGGCGCTGACAAGCGAAAAGGGGCTTGGTCGTGAGAATTTATCCATAGATGAAAGGGCAGAGACCGCCTTAGTAGAGCTTGCAGATGGAGATGCGCGGCATCTTCTTAACATGCTCGAAATGCTAAGTGATTTAGCAGCAGTGCTGCCAGACGGTCGCAAGGTAATTACCTTTGCCATGGTCGGATCGGTAGCTGGACGCAAGCTCATCAATTATGACAAGGGCGGAGATGCCTACTATGAACTCATATCTGCATTTCATAAATCGGTAAGAGGCAGCGCTCCTGATGCTGCTCTGTACTGGTATTCGAGAATTCTCGAAGCCGGTGGCGATCCTCTATACGTGGCAAGGCGGCTTCTGGCAATTGCCACCGAAGATGTCGGTCTTGCAGATCCAAGAGCAATGCAGATTGCACTTAATGCCTGGGATATCTTTGACAGAGTAGGTGCTGCAGAGGGCGAGAGAGCCATAGCTGAGGCTACTGTCTATCTTGCCTTGGCGCCTAAGAGCAATCACCTGTACAACGCTTTTCACAGAGCCAGGGAAGATGCCAGAAAGCACGGCGCTGAAGATGTTCCTCTTTATCTTAGAAACGCCACTACCAAGCTTATGGACAGTCTCGGATATCATAAAGGCTACCGCTATGCGCATGATTTTGAAGGCGCCTATGCGGCAGGCGAGAGTTTCTTTCCAGAAAATCTGACAGGAACTGTTTATTACCACCCGTCAGACAGAGGCTTTGAAAAAATTCTCAAAGAAAAGAAAGACAAACTCGCCTCGCTTGACGAGGCTGCCGGAGATAAGCGCTACCGCTCTGGATTTGTGGGCAGCAAAGTAAGTTTCAGGGACGAGCCTGAAGAGGAGCATTAGTAGAAATCAGGCAATAAAAAAATATATTGTCTGATTTTTTCCTTCATTCCGCTCAATAATGGTAAAATCTGCAGATTGCATGCAGACAGTTTCATAAGCATCCCTGCCTTTTAGCCTGCTTTGAGCAGCAGGTGCACTGTTTTGGCAAAGGATTGCCTTTGCTGGCTGCGGCGATTAGAATGCTTGCGCAGAAAGTCAGCTGAAGAGAATAAGCAGAACCTAAGTAATTCTGCAGCTGATATAGATTTTTAAGATTCACAGCGCGCAGGCAGACCGTCAGAGTATGACGGTTTAGTTTCAATTACACAGAACGGCAGATATTCATGTTAGATACTAAATATTTACGTGGTGATATTGAAGAAGCCAGAGAGCGTCTTGCCACCCGCAATTACACCTTGGACGTAGAGAAAATCAATGCGCTGGAGACTGAGCGCAAAGAGACCATGACCCGCACTCAGGAGCTGCAGGCCAAGCGTAATTCATTATCCAAGAGTATCGGTCAGGCTATTAAGAACGGCGAAGATGTTTCCGCTATCAAAGCTCAGGTTGCTGAAATCGGAAAAGAGCTTTCAGAAGTAAAGGAACGTCAGGATAAGGTCCTCGAAGAATTAAAGCAGATTTCATTAACAATTCCTAATCTTCCTGATGCCTCCTGCCCGCTGGGTGCTGATGATACCTTCAATGTTGAAGTAAGAAAGTGGGGCGAGCCGCGCAAGTTCGATTTTGAAATAAAAGATCACGTGGCAATCGGTGAAGGCCTCGGCATGCTGGATTTTGAGCGTGCCCGCAAGGTTTCAGGCGCTCGTTTTGCTTTCATGACCGGCCCAATCTGCGCACTGCACAGAGCTCTGGTTCAGCTGATGCTGGATCTGCACAAGAAGCAGGGCTATACCGAAGTCTATACCCCATATCTTGTAAATCTTGATTCCCTGTACGGCACAGGCCAGATGCCTAAGTTTGCAGAAGACTTATTTCATACAAGTCTGAACGGCAACGCTGACGGTGATGACGTAAACCGCCACTTCTGCCTGATTCCTACAGCCGAGGTGCCACTGACCAATATGGTTCGTGATGAAATCATCCCGGAGCAGAATCTGCCAATCAAGATAACCGCTCATACCCCATGCTTCAGATCAGAGGCTGGCTCTGCCGGCAGAGATACCCGCGGCCTTATCCGCATGCATCAGTTTGACAAAGTTGAGATGGTTCAGATTGTAAAACCTGAAGATTCCTGGCAGGCGCTTGAGACTCTTACCAATGATGCTGAAAGCGTGCTGCAGGCTCTGGAAATCCCTTATCACGTAGTGGTTTTAAGCACCGGCGATATGGGCTTCAGCTCTGCTAAGACCTATGATATTGAAGTATGGCTGCCGGCTCAGAATACCTACAGAGAGATTTCTTCCTGCTCTAACTGCGTAGATTTCCAGGCTCGCAGAATGCAGGCCAGAGTACGCCGTAAAGATGGCAAGATTGAGCTTGTTCATACTCTTAACGGTTCAGGTCTTGCAGTGGGCAGAACCCTGGTTGCTGTCTTAGAGAACTACCAGAATGCCGATGGCTCAGTAACTGTTCCTAAGGTATTAAGACCATATCTCGGTGGTCTGGAAGTAATCACAAAAGAGACTAAATAAGCCATGTTGACAGCAGTAGACTGGGTAATAGTTGCAGTAGTAGGAATATCCGCCTTCTTTTCCATTATCAGAGGATTTGTAAAGGAAGCGGCTTCTATTATTGCCTGGGTTGCTGCTTTTATCATTACGGGTCGCTTCTACAGTCAGATAGGTTCCTATCTGACCTTTTTTGAGGATGGACTGACCCGCAATGTAATAGCAATCATACTAACCTTTGTAGTTGTGTTAGTCGCTGTGGGGTTTCTGGGAACAATGATCTGTTCTCTTGTCAGCAAGGCCGGTCTTTCAGGTTTTGACAGACTTCTCGGCATCGCATTCGGCGTTGTCCGAGGTATTCTTATAATGAGTGCTGTGCTTGCACTTGTTCAGATTTTATTCAGGTTGCATATTTTAAGCTTTATCGCGAATGAACCGTGGTGGAAAGAATCACTGTTTATTCCGGAACTGCAGAAAATAGTCAACTGGTTCTTTCTTTATATGAGTTCGCCAATAACTGGAGCATAAATAAATGTGTGGTGTCGTCGGTGTAGTAAGCAATTCCCCTGTTAATGTTATTCTTTATAGTGCGTTGCAGGTATTGCAACACCGGGGACAGGACGCTGCCGGAATAGTCACAGTTGATGAAGAAGGCAATTTCAGACAGCGCAAAGCCAACGGCATGGTCAGCGAGGTTTTTGAACAGCGCCATATGCTAAGACTGCGCGGTAATATCGGTATCGGCCATACCCGCTACCCTACAGCCGGATCTTCAAGCGCAGCCGAAGCCCAGCCTTTTTATGTAAACTCTCCTTTTGGCATTGCTCTGGCCCACAACGGCAATCTGATTAATTCAAAAGAGCTGTCCGTTAAATGCCGTAATGCCCACCGCCATGTAAATACCCAGTCAGACTCAGAAATGCTGCTGAATATTTTTGCCTGGAAGATGTCTGAGATCAAAGAAGACGTTCCGACAGCAGAGGATATCTTCAAGGCCATTTCCGGGGTTTATGACGAAGTAAAGGGCGGCTTTGCCGTGGTTTCTCTGGTGTTAGGCGTAGGACTGGTGGCATTTCGTGATCCTAACGGCATAAGACCTTTATGCCTAGGTCAGAGAGTAGGTGCTGACGGCCGCAAAGAATACATGGTGGCCTCTGAAAGTGTTGCTCTGGATGTCAATCAGTTTACTCTTGTAAGAGACATCAAACCTGGTGAGGCAGTTGTTATTACCGACAAGGGTGAGCTGCACTCTGCAATCTGCGCTAAGAATCCGCACCTGCAGCCTTGCATCTTTGAGTATGTATACTTCGCACGTCCTGACTCAATAATCAATGGCGTGTCTGTGTATGCAACCCGTGTCAGAATGGGTAAAAAACTGGCTGAAAAAATCAAGAGAGAGCACGCCGATCTCGATATCGACGTGGTAATTCCAGTTCCTGAAACTTCAATTGATACCGCCGTGCAGATTGCATTTTCTCTAGGTGTTCCATATCGTCAGGGCTTTGTAAAGAACCGCTATGTAGGCAGAACCTTTATTATGCCTGGACAGACCCAGAGAAAGAAATCTGTAAGAACCAAGCTCAATCCAATCCGCTCAGAATTTGCCGGCAAGAAAGTCCTGCTTGTAGATGATTCCATAGTCAGAGGAACAACCTCTCTGCAGATTGTCGAGCTCGCCAAAGAAGCCGGCGCTAAAGAAGTCTATTTTGCATCAGCAGCTCCTGCCATCAGATATCCTAATATCTACGGCATTGATATGCCTGACAGCAGAGAACTGATTGCCTTTAACAGGGAAGATGATGCTATCTGCAGAGAAATCAAGGCAGACGCTCTCATCTATCAGTCTTTAGACGATTTAAAGGATGCGGTACGCGAAGAAAATCCTGAGCTTACTGATTTTGAAGACTCGATTTTCAGTGGAAAATATGTAGTAAATCCTTCTGAGCATTATTTTGAAGATCTGGCCAATCTGCGTTCAGATGATGCTAAGGCAGAGAAAGCCTGGAAGGACGCTAACGACGAGCTGGATATCCATAATATAAACAACTAAAGCTATTCAGTAAGTTTCTGCAATACAATAATCTCAAGACTGACCTGAGCTGGTAGTTCTGCGTCAGTCTTTTTGTATGCCATTCCTTAATATTACTTCAATTCTGCTGATCTCTGTCTGAAGTATAATTCCTGCTTTTCTTTGAATTCATTGATCATTTATCTTTGCCGCCGGAATACCCCTTGTTTTAACAATGGGGATGTAAGGCGGCTAAAAAAATATACTATAATATTTATATTGTTTAACAAAGTTTAAAAAACAATAACTATATATATGACAGATACAAATCTAGCAAAACTTGCTTTTAAATTTAAGCTTGAGCCAAATGGAGAACAACGTCGTTTTTTCAGCAGGACAGCAGGTTGTACCAGACTTGTATATAACCATTTACTCTTCAAATGCAGGGAAGACTTCAGAGAATATCTTGAGGAAATAGATTCCAGACAGAGTAATGGTGAAGCTTTTAATAGAGATGAAGCCAAGAAGCTTAGTTTCAGACCTTTGTGCTATAAAGGCCGTCTTCAATGTCTTGCGCAGCTTAAGGTGCTTATATAAAAATAAAAAATCTACAATTCAAATAAATAACAGCTCTACAGTTCTCTACATTTTTTGAATGGCTCCTTTTTTCGTTATACCCCTATTTTATTGCAGATAAGGGGTATAATAGGGTATAACCGTATTTGGAGTAATAGCTTATGGATAATGAAACCTTCCATCGAATTGCAGAGATAGAGCGAGAAATAGCAGTATTGCCTGCAGGATGCATTACTAAGAAAACGATTAAAGGAAAAGAATATTATTATCACAGATTATCTCGTGACGGTAAGCGAATAGAGAATTACGTTAGTATTAATGATGTTTCTGCGTTAAAAGCAAATATTGAAAAAAGAAGAAAACTTGAGACTGAACTAAAACAGCTGAAACTTTCCGTGCCTAAGGAAGAAAGTCAGAAATCTGCAGAACAAAACTTCAAAACTATGGTAAGAACCGGCACTCAGCTCGAGGCTCAGATAGCCATTACCAGAAAGTACAAAAAAAGAGAATGCTACAGCCTGCTTAGAGATTTTGTATTCGATCAGGAACAGGATAAGGTTCTGATTATTTACGGCTTGAGAAGAACCGGCGAGACAACCATGATAAGACAGATCCTGACAGAGCTGCCTTCTTCAGAGTTTTGCAGGGCCGCCTTTATTCAGGTGACAGCAGGCGACTTGCTTTCCGATGTGGATTCAGATTTAAGGCTGCTTGAGAAAAGCGGTTATAAATATGTTTTTATTGATGAGATCACTTTAGCAGATGACTTTATAGAGGGAGCGGCCCTTTTCTCTGATATCTATGCCAGCAGCGGCATGAAAATTATTCTGTCAGGAACAGATTCACTTGGCTTTTTATTTGCCAGGGAGGAGCAGCTTTATGACAGGTGCGTTCTTCTGCATACTACCTTTATTTCCTATAGAGAATTTGATTATGTTTTAGGGATCCATGGCATTGATGAATATATCCGCTATGGCGGCACTATGAGCTTAAGCGGAATAAACTATAACTCCGAAGGAATATTTTCTGATTCGAAACGCACAGAAGAGTATATAGATACAGCAATTGCCAGAAATATACAGCATTCTCTCAAAGCCTATCAGTATGGCGGTCATTTTAGAATGCTGCAGGAGCTGTATGAAAGGGGTGAATTAACCAACGTGATAAATCGCGTGGTAGAAAATATCAATCACAATTTCACAAAAGAAGTGATAGAAAGATCGTTCAAATCGCATGATATTTCTGTAACTGCAGCCAATCTGCTCAGAGATCGAAAAAATCCAGTCAATATCAGGCAACATATGAATCTGGAAAGCATTAACTCCGAGATCAGGAAAATGCTGGATATCCTTAATAAGGAAGATCAGAGCATAGATATTGAAAATGATCACCTGCAGCAGATCAGAGAGTATCTGTCTTTGCTGGACCTGATAATTGATATAGACCTAGAATCTTTGCCGGAGGTCAGCAGGAAAGGAAAAATTACTGTCTTCACTCAGCCTGGAATGAGATATGCTCAGGCAGAGGTAATTGTTGAGAACATGCTCCTAGATGCTGAATTTCAGAAACTGTCAGCGCAGGAAAGACAGCTGTTTTTAGATAGACTGCTGTCTGAAATCCGCGGCAGAATGATGGAGGATATTGTCCTTTTGGAAACAAAGATCGCATGTCCAGATAAACAGGTATTCAGACTCCAGTTTCCTGTTGGAGAGTTTGATATGGTTGTTTATGATCGCAGAAAGCTCTGCTGTGACATCTATGAGATCAAGTACAGCAAAAAAATGGTTCCTGAACAATATCGGCATCTGACTGACGAAGATAAATGTGCACTGACTGTTCACCGTTACGGTGATATACGTGGAAAATATGTAATTTATCGAGGTGAGCCGGCTACGAGCGGTGAAGTAAGGTATCTTAATGTGGAGGGTTACCTGAAGTCGCTAGGCAAAAAATAATGTCTCCGTAATTTAGAATTTGTAGTCCTTAATTATTGCGTAGTGCTGATGCGCTATGTTTAAAACTGCCATAAAGCTTAAAATTGGCAACAACAAAAAAAGTCAGGAGATTTTCTAATAGGCAACATTCTTTTTAGCAATAAAATTCAAGACGTTCCGGCAGAACGTTTTATCTGGCAGGTGGTCCTAAGTTTTACCAAATTGTGCCCAAAAAGCCCCTGGCTTCAGCCATTGGGAGCTGTCAATGAAGGCATATCTTCCAACTGATCTAGAAAAAGTAGCATATGCATTTGCAAGAAAATTCCATTGGTCGATTTCACCTAGTGTAACGTCTCATTCATATT
>DMTG01000157.1 GCA_003477345.1 Succinivibrionaceae bacterium
TTGCCGTCTGGCAGAGGATGTTTTGCCGTAAAGTTTTTTTTATTTTTTTAACGCCACCTTGCGTGGCATTGGAGAACATTATGGCAATCAATAAAAATGATAATGAAATTATCAAAAAACTCACCGCCAACATAAAGCGTATCAACGCTTTTATGGCGGGCTTCGTCCCGGCTGGCACCAGCGTAATGCTGCAGGTCGGCAAGGCCCCCTGCACCAACGGGAAGGTAGTTTATCTGCCTACCCAGCTGGTCATGGAGTTTGAAAGGAGAAGAAGCCTAATTATGGGGTTCATACTCCACGAACTGGGACATGTAATATTCACCTCGTTTAAGGAGACTGACGAGGCCTGCAAAAAGCTTTCAAAGAAGCTGGTAAAAAAGCTTCAGCCGAAGGCTGCTGGCCCTCTTAGTGAAGAGAAAATGGCACGTCTGTGTCACGATCTCTTCAACGTCATGGAAGATCCTCGTATTGAGGCTTCTATGGAACAAGAGGCCCAGTCCGGCAACGAGCTTTTCAACGTGACACATCAGGAAACTGATAATGTCACGGTTGAAAATGGTGCTAACCCGCTGCTATCGCAGAGTGTTAGCAGGCTTTGCTGTCTGCGCCTCATCTGTGCTATTGCACAGGGAGTTAACACCTATAGGGATGTTAACTATGGGGCAAACGCAGCCCTCATCTTGGACGCTATGAAGTCCAAAGTGCCAACTGGAAACTTCGATACTTTTTCAGCGTATTCTGCTAAGAGTACCGTAAGGGCAGCCATTGGCAAAAAGGACTTCGTTCCTTCCAACTACATCGGGAGGTACGTAGAGGAATGTGTCAACAATTTCGGCGACTATTTCCTCAACGATCTGCTTGTTGACAGCAAGCAGTCATCCTCCCAGATGCAGAGTTCTGGGCTGTCATCTGCACTGCAGGAACTAATCAATTCCACAGCGCAGGAACAGCAGCAGGACGAAAAGGACGATGAGGACAAGAAGGCTGAAAAGGACGATGGCAAAAAGAGCGGTAAGAAGTCTGAAAAGACCGAAGATGGCTCTGAGTCTTCAGAGACTACTGATAAAGGTGAAAACCAGAGTCAGCAGAACGGCACTGGAAGCAAAGGCAGCGGCGACCAAAAGGCTGATGCTGAAAAAGATGAGAACGCCAATTCTGGCTCACAGGGCTCCAATTCAGGCTCTGGCGAGCAGAAAGGCACTGACTCATCTTCAGCAGACGCTGACAAGGCCGACACTGGAGCAGCAGGCGGTTCAGGCGCTGGCAGCATTTCAGATATTCTGGATGCCATGCGTGCGGCTGACAGCACTTCTCAAGAGGTGCTGGACGCTGTCAATCGCCAGATACTTCAGGATGGCGAGGGTGTTTTAATCCAGAGCTCTGTTAAAGAGCTTGCAGATCTAAGCAACCTCAAAAAACTGAAGCTGTCAGGCGTTGACAGGTTGCAGCGCTATATCAGAGAACCCGTTAAAAACAGAAACATTCAGCGCGAGCTGGAGGCATTTCTGGATGCTAACGGCGCTCTGGTTGCCAAAGTCTCACAGGGACTCCGTCAGGAGCTCGTAGGACTTGACAAGCGCATTGCAACCCAGCGTGCCAGACACGGTGCCCGTGTGCACCGCAGCAACATCGCAAAGATTGCGAACAATGTGCTGGTGAACACACCTTTTGCAGCTCGCGCTGTAAATGAGGTGATGAACACCCACATTGCGATGATCTGCGATGTATCGGGCTCTATGCGCGGTGACAAGTATCGTTTAATGATGCAGTCACTGTGCATAATCGGAAAGGCTTTAGCCAAGTACGAGTCAAACCGTTGCAGATTTTCTGTAATAGGTTTTGACAGTGAGCTGACCTTAGTCAAGCCATATACCGAGAAATTCTCGGTTGCAGGCTTGTCTAAGATGCCAGACGCACACGACAGCACCGAAGGCGCTAAGGCCGCCAAGCTCGCTCTCAATGAGCTGATGTATTCGCGTCAGGATCGCAAGATCCTGATTGCGCTTACAGACGGCAGTTGGGATGTGAGCGATCCTGAGCTGTACCAGCAGCTAAAGCGTTCGGGTGTAGAGGTTTACGGGCTGATGATAGGCCAAAAGTATTTCATAAATACTCCGGACTTCACCGCCAGCTTCCACATCGATCATGCTGAAAAGCTGCCGGACGTGCTCTGCAGGCTCTTCAAGAGTGTTCTGCATGAGTCCAGACAGACTCGCAGACGTTCTGCCTAGCAAGTCGGCCGCCCCCTTCGCAAGAAGGGGGACTCTTTTAAAACAAGCAGTCCACCTGTCGGACTGCTGATTTCGGAAGTTATCTTCCATTTTGATAAATGGAAGCGTAGCTTCCGAGGAGAATAAAAAAATGGGTAACAACTACCCTTACCTCATAGATGAGGTCATAAATGCGTCAAGAGGACACTATGTCGCGCTGGCGCAGCATTTTATGGGCCAGATACTGGCCCCGGCTCTTTCCCATCTGGGAAGGCATGTGCCGGATCCGTGGCGTGGAGGACACGCCAAAGACGGTTTCAGACTGGATGCCCAGTTCAACGAAACCGGCAAAACGTTCTTCAATCAGAACGTCTGGGGACACAAAAGCCCGATGATTAATTTCATGCAGCTTTGTGTCTATACAGGGGTTGCCCCATCTGCAGGTAAATATCTGGAGATGGTGGGCGAATTTCTGGGGCTGCCACGCCACGACGGTAAAAAAGGCTCTAAGCCTTTAACCGAAGCAGAGATGGCGGCCATCAGACAAAAGGCTGAAGAACAGAGAATTGCTTTTGAGAAGGCTCATTATGAGCAGGTTCTCAAAGAAAGCAAGCTTAACAGAGAGCACAACCTCACTCTCTGGAGACAGACTATACCGCTCTTTATAGACGGCAAGCCTAATCCAGAGGCAGAAGAGGCCTTCAGATATTTTGATGGCCGCGGGCTCTCTAAAATCAGGGATTACCCTGAAGCATTCAAGGTGATCAGATTCCACAAGAGTCTGAAATACCTTGAAGATAACGGGGAAGAATTTGGCGTCTTTCCGGCTTTAGTAACTAAAGTACAGTCTCCTGACGGTACTGGCGTTTCCCTGCATAGAACCTATCTTTTCAATGGAAAGAAGGCTCCTGTAGACAAGCCGAAAAAGATGACCCCGGCTGACCGTACCGTTCCGTCTGCCTGCCGCTATATCCAAATCGGCGGCGATGTTACCGACGGAATTCTCGGTATAGCTGAAGGCATCGAGACTGCCATTTCGTGCTTCCTGGCAACCGGCATTCCTACGTACAGCTCGGTATGTGCTCAGAACCTTAAAACGTTCGAGGCACCGGCTAATGTACACACCGTGATTGTTTTTGCTGATAAAGACAAGAGCAAGACCGGTGAGGAAGCTGCCAACGTGCTAAAGGCCAACATGGCGAAGCAGGGTGTTATTTGTACCGTAGTCCTTCCAAAGCCAGATATTCCTGCTAACAGCAAGGGTATCGACTGGAATGACGAGTACAGACGCGCTGGAGAGAAGGCGTTTCCGCCTCGCGCCAATATACTCAACTGGGTATATCAGCGTCTTCGTCTAATGGTCAAGACCGCACAGTCTGCCACCCGTTAGTCACTGTCGGAGAAAAGGAATTTTCCTTTTCTCTGGCTGTTTTTCTTCTTATTACTCCACCTCTTTTTTATTTCAAATCTTTTTCTTTTACTATCGCTGTACAGCATAATTTCTTCAACTCTGCTATAATCAATCCATATTTACCGTCTCTTTGACGTTAAATTCTCTAGCTCCCTGACATCTGTTTTCAGATGCTTGTCAGAAAAAGACAGGATTTTCAAAGCTAATTCCTTTTTCTGTCTGCGCTTCCTGCAGACATTCTATACACACCCTATTTATATATATTCTTAGGTTACGGTTTTCTTCGGAATTCTGTATTAGTGTGTTTTGTTATCTCTTTTTTTTATAGAGATTTTTTTGTCCCAGAGGGCAGACTTATTAGCATTCTGCCTTTTGGCCGAGTGCTCATAAGTTTGTCCTTATTTTTATTTTTATTTGCCACTTCGTGTGGCTAGGAGAACCTATGAAAGCTATAAACTTAATAACTTATAAACATAACGGTTATTATTATGGGATGTTTCAGTTTGCAAACGGAATGGCATCCAATAAAAGATATTTAGATGATAAATATCTAAAGGTGATGAAGGAGCTGTATCAGGAGGTACAAGATCCTGACCACGGTAGTTTTTCCTCTTATAATCTAATATCCGGTAGATATGACTACTGGATATTTAAAGAGTACAAAACGTACACCTTTAAAATATACAAAATTGGTAAGGAGAAAAACAGGTTAATCGAGAAGGTAATTATACCTAATCCCGATTGTATTATGAGTGAATGCTCCTTATCAGAGTATTTATAAAAACATTCCGGTGAGCTTATGCTTGCCGGAACTATTGTCCCAGAGGGCAGACTTATAAATATTCTGCCTTTTGGCTGAGTGTTCATAAGTTTGTCCTTTTTATTTATGCCACTTTGGGTGGCTTGGAGAACTTATGAATACAACAACAAAATCAGCAGCAATAAAATCAGGAATAGACGAGTTTTACGACTCTCTCTATCTTGATCAGCTAGAAGCTGAACAAGAAATGCTGGAGTCCTTAGAAGATGAGGACTTCTGGTGGCATCTGTCACCAGAAAACGGCATTTCTGCCGATAAGGCTATGGCTTTTACCATAAAGGCTATAGAAACCCTCTCGCACGGAGAGGTTCTATTTGGCAAGGCTTTTCGTAAAGCCTCGTTTCTAGGCAAGTTAATTCTTGCTGCTGAAGCTGCTAACTGGGCAGCCAAAACAATCAGTTACGCTTTCTACACCGCAAAAGCCTGTCTCATTGAGCAGGCTATGCGTGCAGGAGTGTTAAGCTGGGTAACTCCTGACGAGTACGGCAACAACGTTGTCTTCTTATATGAGGATGGCGTCGGAGCCGCAAGTTTTCACGATCCTTACGGTGATGTGAAACTTGAAGGTTCACGCTTTAATGCGGATATACACTATCCGTGGTCTGGCGTGACACGTCAGGATCAGGCATTTGAACTTCTGCAGGATCCTTGTTTACTCAAGGAAATTGCAGAGGCAACAACGCCAGCCGAGCTTAGATAATACAAAGCCATCTTTTCCTTTCGGAGAGATGGCTTTTTCTATTTTTACTAAATAAAAAATTATTGATCCAGAGCATACAATTTCTAAAAAATACTGCTATAATATATTCATCTTTTTTCGTTGTTCTTTTTTTAGTTCAACGTTAAAAACATTAGCTCCCTGACATCTATTATCTTTTGATTCTATAGATGCTTGTTAGAAAAAAACAAGACATATCATTTGTTCAACAGCTAATTCCTCTCGTCTGCTATCTCTATTCTCAAGCAGACGTTTTAAGCGCACCCTAATTATGTATATTTTTAGGTTACAGTTTTCTAAGGAATTCTGTATTTGTGCGCTGCAAATCTCTCATCTTTTTTATGAGAGATTTTTGTCCAAAGGGCAATCTTATGAATTTGTTGCCTTTTGGCAACAATCTCATAAGGTTGTCCTTTTTTCTTTTTTTAGTTTTTT
>DMTG01000147.1 GCA_003477345.1 Succinivibrionaceae bacterium
CGAGGCCATAGCCAATCAGCTGGTTGTCTCTAACGCCGCTGACAGATGCCATATCTTTGATACGGGTTGCCTCAGCAACATTGCAGCTCAGCGCCATGGCAAGCGGCACCAGAATAACTGCCGCAATTCTTTTTAATTGTCTTAATTCCATAGTTCTTCTCCCCTAAGCTTCAAGTTTAGAAGAAAATGTTAAACGCACTGTTGAAGAATCTTGAGAGCCATCCGCGCTTGTTGGAATTGGCAAGATCTCCGGTGCCGCCATACTGAATTCTAGCATCAGCAATACGCTGTGATGAGACCGAGTTATCAGAACTGATATCCTCTGGACGAATAATTCCGGTCACTCTTACATACTCATCGCCATTATTCAGCATAAGCCATTTTTCACCGCGCACCTGCAGATTGCCGTTTGCAAACACTCTTACTACGCTGACTGAGATTGAGCCCTTTAAGCTGTTGCTCTGATTAGCAGAACCTTCACTTTCAAACTTATCGGTATTGCTGAAAGAGGCACTGGTATCGCGGCCTTTTAACTTCAAAGTCTTGCCGCCTACCGAAACAGAGCCAAGATTCATGGAGTTCTTAGAGCTGATATCAGTATCTGCCGATTTTTTGGCGGAGGTGGATTCTTCCAAAGTTACTGATATGATGTCGCCTACCCTGTGAGCTTTGGTATCAGTATATAAACCGTTTGAATTGTTATAGAGACTGTAGATGCTGCCGTTAGGTACCACGTCGGTATAGCTCTCTTCAGGAAGTGCAGGAGCATAGGCAGGATCATCAGGTTTCGGATCAAAGGCATCCAAAGCGCAGCCGTGCAGCATCATAAGCGGCAATACTGCAATGCCTAAAGCCAGTATCTTGTTAGTTTTCATAGCTACCCCCTACTTACCTTTATACTGCCTGAATCAGAGAGCCCATCATTTCATCGACGGTGGTCAGAACCTTGGAATTCATCTCATATACACGCTGTGCCTGTATCAGATTTACCAGCTCCTCTGTAACCTTCACGTTTGAGGTTTCAAGCATGGACTGACGGATATAGCCCATACCGTCTTCACCGCCGATACCCTGCTGCGGAGCGCCTGAGGAGGTGGTCTCTAAGAACAGGTTGTCGCCGACCGGGGCAAGACCTGAAGGGTGAATGAAATCAGTTACAGTTATCTGTCCTAAATCCTGTGAAGTGGTGCCGTCTGCAATAACTACGGATACTGTTCCGTCACGGCCTACTGAGATAGAGGTGGCATTTTCCGGAACCTGCATTTCAGGCAGGAGAGGGAAACCGTCGACATTTACGATAGTACCTTCCTCATTCTTGGAAAACTGGCCGTTTCTGGTATATGCAGTAGTACCGTCCGGCAGCTGAATCTCAAAGAAGCCTCTTCCCTGAATCATAAGGTCAAAGCTGTTGTCTGTGGTCTCCACATCACCCTGACCGAAGTACTTCTGAGTTGCTACTACTTTGGTACCGGCGCCTAACATCAGGCCTTCTGGCAGGTAGGTGTCAGCAGCGGATCTTCCGCCAGGCTGATTGATCTTCTGATACAGCAGATCCTGAAAGATTGCTCTGGCTTTCTTATAGCCAACAGTTGAGGCGTTAGCCAGGTTGTTGGAGGTTACCGAAATATTTGTCTGCTGGGCATCAAGGCCAGTCTTACTAATCCATAATGCAGGTATCATTTGTGTGCTCCTTGATTACTCGTAGCTTAATAATCTGTTCTGGGTTTCATCCATCTTGTCAGCGGTTGTTATCATTTTCATCTGAGTGTCATACTCGCGCTGAATACGGATAATACTTGTCAATTCTTCGACAGGGTTAACATTGGAGGATTCAAGCATTCCGCTCTTGACTCTTACCGTGGTATCCTCATCCATCAGGCTGCCGTCCTTGTTGCGGAACAGGCCGTCATAACCCTTTTCAATCGCCTTGATATCAGGACGTACTAACTTAATACGCTGATAATTTTCAACGATGTTGGAGTCTGCACCCTGAGGTCTGCCGGAAATAAAGCCGTCATCACTGATATGGATGGCTTCTATCATCGGCGGCAGAATAATCTGGGCGCCATCCTCATCTAATACGTCCATGCCCTGGGCGGTTCTTAAAACTCCGTCTGAATCCAGACGGAAATTTCCAAATCTTGTATAAGCTTCCTGACCAGAGGAATCGGCAACCGCAATCATGCCCTCGCCCTGCACGGCAATATCCAGATCTCTGTCGGTTGTCTGCATAGAGCCGCCTTCCATATTAAAGCCAGGGCGCTCGGTCATAGAGAAGGCTCTGGTAGGATAGGCATCTGCAAACACAGACATTGCACGGGCCTGCTCAAATTCAGCCTTATAGCCCGTTGTGCCGGCATTTGCCAGATTATTGCTTCGCACTGCAAGGCTGTGGAAATTTTCCTTAGCGCCTGACATGGAAACCCAAAGTAATTTGTCCATTTTTTCCTCCGGAAAAGATTTTTTTTCCTTAATGGAATAAATGCAATGACTGTGCCATTAATAAAAATCTTTTATTTAGCAGATGGTTATCAGCAGCATCTGAAAGCAGAAAGTTTTTTCTGGAAATTTGTCAGGATTGTGACGCCAGATAATAAAAAAACCCGCGGCAGAGGTAATACCGCAGGTTTTCAACATGGAATTTATCAGTTTATAGAGCAATCTCTGCTACATCGCTTAGAGCAATATCACCGTAGCCTAAGAGAGAGAGCTTGGTATTGTCTAAAGTGGTGCCTAAAGTTACGCTGGAAACTGTGGCGTAGGTCTGTACACCTAAATCAGTAGCCTGATCACCTATCTTGCCGGTTGCAACTAGTTTATACATGCCAGGCTCGCAGGTGGTGGTATTTCCGGAACCGTCATCAATTACTCCGTCCCAGGCAAAATCAATTACACCGCTCTGAGAGGCATTGGCCTGATAGGAGTCAACTACTGATCCATGAGAATCATAGATACTGATAGTAATATCGCTGGCCCCTGAACCTGCATCAATCTTTGCGGTAATTGCATTTGTGCCGTCAAAGAAAGCTGAACCTGAATCTACCAGAACCGATCTGCCAACCAGACTTGAAGCGGTAAGTGCCGAACTAGATGAAATTGAACCTACGATATCATCCATTCCGGTTGTGATCTGGCTTAAGCTCTCTACTACCGACAGCTGAGCCATTGATGTAACCATCTGATTGTTATCTACAGGCTGAGATGGATCCTGATTGGCAAGCTGGGTTGTAAGAAGCTTTAAGAAGTCTTCCTGATCTAGAGTATTTCTGGAGGCTGCGGTCTCGGCAGCAGCGGCCTCCTTCGCAGCTATATTGGAAGCAGATCTGCCGATTGTGCTGAAATCAAAACTGCTATCACTCATAAAATCTTCTCCGTTACTGATGGCAATCCTTGCCATCCTGTTCGTCGTAATTATATTTATTCAAGATACGTGCCACTAATCTACGACAATTTTTCATTAATAAACATTATCTTGTTTTTATTTGCTTTTATTTTTTCCAAGCCCTTAGAAACATTAATTTTCAGTCTTTTTTTTAGTTTCTGCCGCCTGACAATTTTTGCCGTCTGCCTTTATTTTCTGCCGCGGCAATAAATGTTTTTGCCGGAGTCAGATTTTTTGAAATTATACGATGTCTGCTGATTTTATCTGCTCTCTAGTGCGCTCTTTTAAAAGAGCGGCAGACTGCTTTTAAAGCCTGTACATCACTGCCGGAAATTGCGGTTGTTAAAAAATAATCCTCTATTATGCCTACCGATACCGACTGCTTTCTTGCACTGTCATCAGGAAACAGTCCGTAGGTCTGCGCATTCAGCCTTTTAACGTTAAGCATGCCCAGAGCCGCACTTTGAGATACGGCATATTCTTTAAGATCACGCCCCTGTTTATTCTCAAATAAAAATGATACGCGGCTGTTTCTGTCAGGCGAGGACAGTTCAATGCCCTGTCTTGCGCCGTCATTAATATTTTTTAATATCCAGCCTGAGGGTCTTTCTACCTGAGCCCTTACAGACTCGGGACCGAAAACTATCTGCTCTGACAAGGCAGATACGGATAAACACATAAGTACAGCAGAAATTAACGCCTTGCACCGAACTGAAAACATAAACTTTTCTCCGGTAAATCTAAAAGCATAAATTTTATTTTTATAAACATCACTACTGTTAAGTATAGTTGCAATTAATGCATTATTCTTTGTTGTAGCTGTTGTTTTTCAGATACATTAATAAAAAAATGCGCCACTGATAATAATGGCGCGCACAAGGAGTATCACAAACAAAAATCTTTTATCTAAAGTTTACTGTCCCTGACCTAATCTCAAGGTCTGCAGCAGCATCTTCTTGGCGCTTTCTGCAAGCGATACTGCAGTCTGATAGGAGCGGTTGGCACTGATCATATCGGCCATCTCTTCTACAGGATTAACATTAGGTCTGTATATATAGCCGTCGTCATCGGCCATCGGATGATCCGGGCAGTATTCTTTAATGGCAGGAGCATCAGATTCTACAATGCCGCGCAGGCCTACGCCTACTCCGTATGGCTGACCAGACTGCGGATCAAGAGGTTCACCATTGGCTTCATTGCCTCTTAAGGCCTCGTCGAGAGCTACCGAAAAAAGTGGTCTGCGGGCCTTATAGGTAGTCTCAACCGATGAACTTACAGATTCAGCATTTGCCAGATTGGAGGCGGTGGCATTCATACGAACTGACTGCGCATTCATAGCAGTGCCTGCTATGTCTATTACCTTAAAAACGCTCATCTTTTACTCCTTAAGAATCTTTATTCTTATCTTCAGGCTACTGTCCGGTTGTTCTCAGGGCTTTCATAAGCTTGCTGATTCTTCCGTTTAAAAACTGCATGGTTGCCTGATATTCAATATTGTTGCTCATGTATTTCATACGTTCAGAATCTACTTCTACCGTATTGCCGTTGCCGGTATCAGCCTGATAAGGCAGACGGTACTTGAGTTTCTGATCAGGTTCATCTGTAGCCCCGTCAATGTCCATATGACGAGGTGAAGTCTTGGTAAGCTCTGGTCCTGTTTTGATTTCCTGCAGTTTGGCTGATTCTTTTAAAGCCACATCAAAATCAAGATCTCTTGCCTTATAGCCAGGAGTATCCGCGTTTGCCAGATTCCCAGACAGCACTTCGGCTCTCTGGGTACGGATTAACATGGTATGCTGATGAATACCAAAAATCTTATCAAAACTCATTGCTGACATAAGTGACTCCCCTGTGTCAAAAATCTCACGATTTTCTTTATATCTCTATAAAAGCAATATATATGCCAAGCTATTTTTTTATAATTATTTCAATATGTAATCTCTATTTTTATGCTTAAAATCAACTTAATTTTCTTGTGCGTCATAGTCTTGTCATCTGCACAAGGCTCAATGCGCAGGCATAAAAAATCCGCTGCCTAGACGGCAACGGAATTTTAAAGAATATGTTTAGGACAGGATTTTAGAATTTCTGCGGTTTCAGCTTGTAAATAATGCCTGGATTGCAGCGCATCATCTCATACTTCTCGGCAACTCCGGTCAGAGACTCGGTGGAACCTAGGATCAGATAACCCCCAGGATTTAGGCACATGGTAAGCTTCTTTAAAATCTGTGCCTTGATGTCGTTGGAGAAGTAAATAAGCACATTGCGGCAGAAAATTACGTCATATTTGCCCATAAGAGCAAAAGATCCCAGCAGATTCAGCGGTCTGAACTCTACCATGCGCTTAATCTTAGGATCAATCTGCATCATATTAGGATTGCGGGTGCGCCTGAAATATTTTGATTTACGCTCAGGTGACAGACCTCTGGACAAAGCGTGGGCATCATAAAGTCCGGCCTTGCAGTGAGCCAGCATCTCTGGAGAAAGATCAGTTCCTACAATATGAGCCTTGTTAGGATCAACGTGCACCATGTGAGTCAGCTGTTCCTGAATTACTATGGCAATCGAGTATGGCTCCTGACCTGAAGAACAGGCAGCTGACCAGATTTTTACAGGATAATCCTTACCTTTGGCCGCAAGCTCTGGCAGAATGATGTTCTGCAGAGCAAGATATGGATAGGTATCTCTGAAC
>DMTG01000143.1 GCA_003477345.1 Succinivibrionaceae bacterium
TTTGTTCTGATTTTTAGATAAAAATATTGGGATTAATTATTCCACAACTTGCACCCTGTTCCAAAAAGACAAGTTTACAGTTTTACAGGCAGACTAAACTCAGGCTTGATCTTATCATCAACAAATTATTGAACATTCTTAGACTGATTACGCCTTCTAATTCTTTAGGCTACTCATCATCATTTTCATCTGTTTTAAAATCTACTAGCTTAATAAAGGATTGATTGCCCTGCGCCATGAAAAACATCTTAATGTTATCTTCTAACTTATCAATATCATCGATTGTCAGCCCTCTTTGCTGATTTTTCTGAAGTTCACGAGCATCCTTCAGTAAATCAAAAATACAGTTAAGTACAGAACTCCCCTCTCCTTTAAAATTCCCATATTTATCCTCAGTTGGGTGGTATCCTAAATCTCGCACATAACAAAACATACTCTGAGCACATTTTTTAAGAAGATCTTGAACCATCTATAAAGTTATTCTTGATACACCATTTCCTCTTCCCATTTTCATTATTAACAGCCTCTTTTGAAGCCTTCTATATATGTATCTTTTTTTCTTTTGGGGATTTTTCCTCAATTTTTTAGACTTTTCCATAGGTTATCCGCGTTTTTTCCTAGGTGGCAACCTGAAGAAAAAACGGGAGAGAACCTGTGTGAAAAGTTGTTAAGAAAAATTGGGAGAAAATCCTGTAATAACCAATCTGGGAGTTATTTGAAAATTATGAAAAAATGGATTTAAATAGGGATGTTTTATTGAGGATACTTGGAGGGGTTGACCTGTCTGCAAATTTCCACACCGCGACAGGCCAACCAAACACTCATGCTTACTTTACCACAAAATTATTTCAGGATCACAAGATCTCCTAAATCAGGATTATATTGTTTCAGTTTAACCGATGCAGGTATAAGCCATCTAAGAAATGAGTTTAAGGCTGAGTATTTTGGGGCCAGATACAGAAAACGACACTATATCGACTTTGATGGTATTCCTCAGATTATCAAAATTCCTCAAGTCGCCTTGTTTTACGATGGAAAAGTCCATTACCACCGGATCCTTCCAGACTTCCTTATTCCTTTCTGCCGCCACACCATCAAAACTTTAATTGCTACTAATCGAGAAATACAGAATGCTGAAGTTATTGATGAGCTTCCACTCGCAGCATCAGATGCGCTTATCAGTGCAGAGTATGATCATCCAAAACGCACACGTTATCTGAGGATTCATCTTGGACAATTTCTTAAAAGAGTCAAATCAGCCTTATACAATCTGGCTGAATGCAGAACAAGGTTAAGAATGAATCCCTGTGAAGGATTTGAAAATGTACGCAAAGAATTTCTTTTAACAGAGGCACGTTCCGGATGATAACCACTGCGTTTACATTCAGTCTCAGGAGGCAATTCGCAGGAACTGCATGAAAGTAAAGGACGATGAATATAAAACTGGTGACAAATACAATGTTGAACTTCTGAAACAGGTTCTAGATATCAAACTAAATGATTCTGTTAATACTATCGAGCAGCTGCGAAATGAATTTAAAGTCAAAAGCCTGAACCGCTCGGAATACCAGACAGAGTTATTTAGGAAGTACTATGTAAATCAGAGTTAGAAAATATACACTAGAAAAAGCGAATTTCTAAAAAGGGTCTCATTCCAGTAATATCAAAGGATGAGACCTAATTTTTTTTAAATTTTATTGCGGAACACAGTCTTATAGATCAGGTAAGAGCTGAATATTTACATTTTAATGAAGATTATGAATATAAAACAGCAATTTCTGCTCCATTTCCTTTTAAACCAACAAAAGAAGAATTTGCGGCTGACACTATAATCAATCTTACAAACCTTCTAAATACCTCCGCTGAAGAATACGCAGCAGCAGATAGCTGTATGGAAGTGCTAAATTACATTAAAGATGACTATAGTCCAAAGCTTACTTACTTCCAAAAGTGCATTAGCACTCATTGAAAAAATTCAATCCTTTTATTACGAATTGACAAAAGAATCATTGAAACATGATGTAGCAGTAATGGCAAAGGCAAGACAAGCTTTTAAGCAGCGTTATTCAGAATTTTGCGGCACGAAAATTCTTAATGAAATAGCTAAATTTCGATATCCGTATGAAGCCATATTTTTTGAGACACATGCAAGTGATTTTGGATAACATGCAAATACCTATATCAAATTGGTACGTTCGTAGAATTTTATTGAGAGGTAGTTTATTAAAATATATAGAGACTGTTGTGTATTTTTATAGAGTAATGGAAGATTCTTTATGATAGACTCAAAACTTGATTCTTATATTCTAGAAAAATATTTCAAATCATATAACAGGGATTTTCAAAAACTAAGTGAATCCTCCATAAAACATTATTGTGAAGCTATAAAGAAGATTTCTCAGATTCTAAGATCATCAAATAAAGTTCAAGATAGCCTTTATGAAATTACTGATTTAAATGAACTAGATGATATTAGGCAATTTCTCGATAAAAACCAAGAATACCAAGAATTAGATGAAAGAGGACATAGAATGTATAGCTGTGGATTCAAAAAATACTACGAATTTGCCACAGCCTCTGGTTTTGAAAAAATTGGCATCAATATTTCTGATTTTGACAATATTACAGACGAAGTTGATAATTCTCCTGTTTTAATCACAGATACTGTTTCCCACTACAAAAGATCTACTATCTTAAAAAATCAAGTTATGCTTTCTTCTCACTATCTATGCGAAATTAATAAAAAGCATACTACGTTTACAGCAAAAGCCAGTAATAAACAATATATGGAGGGACACCACATCATTCCTATAAAATATCAAAAAGAATTTAAGGCAAATTTAGACGTATATTCAAATATTATTTGCTTATGCCCAATTTGCCACAGGTTACTACACTATGGAATTGATAGTGAAAAAGAACCTTTACTAACCACCATATACTCGTCGAGAAAAGAAAGATTAAACCATAGTGGTATAGTACTAACAAAAGATGATTTCTTAGACTTAACACTAAGAGCATAATTATTGTTCTAAAAGAAAACACAATAAAGCTACAAGACTGCCTGGAAAACTAATAAAAGGAAAAGCCCAAAAAAATTGCTTTTAAGACAGAAAATTCAGCATACTTAAGCATTAAAACATGAGCTCTTCTGAAAATACCAAATGAAATACGAGATTAGTATTGACGACTGGACAAAATTCAAAAACCGCATAAGGACTGCCGATCCTGATCTTGCAGAAGATCTCAAAGAAGTTGAGAAATTTTCAACTAAGCTAGAAAACATACTTAAGCAAAGACCACGCTCTGGTCTGTCTAAGATAGAACTTGCCGAGCTATATGATATTCATCAATATGTATTTGATGGTAGAAGAAATTGCGAATAAAACTGTATCTGTTTTCTAGCAAACGCCATCGACAATAAAGTTAAAAATCAATCAGCTCTGCCATCAAAAAATGCCCATTCATTAAATAAAACACTATTTAATTTCCAGTATACTATAAATATAAAATTACTTTACAACTAAAAACAGAATGTCTGCGACACAAAATCCAGATAGGAACTGACAGTAGGAAGCGGTACATTCTGAAAATACGCACATACAGGTATTTTTTTTCATGCAGGTAATGTTTTTTTCTAAATCAGAAAATGTGGCCGATCACGATTTTCAAAGAATTCTAGATGCCATTGCCTGTCGCATTGAGAGTAATGTATGGCTAGCGGACATTACAAAAGACGATCTTGCTATGATCCACAGTCAGTTAGAAAAAACTGCCAGCAAAAATACTGCCGTAAGCTGTCACTGGATTAGAAGCAGACATACCTCTGAGCTTTTATGGACTGTAGGCCGCCAAGACAAATTTGATGCTGATGGTCATGTACCTGTCAACACAACCAGAAGGAAGATCTTAAGCCATTATCAGGAAACTGGCTGGACTTTCATGTATATGGTGCAGGGGCTTGCGGCAGTAGCGGCACTGCTGCATGATCTTGGCAAAGCCTCTGACTATTTTCAGAAAAAGCTCAAAAACAGAGAGCTAAAGCCCGACCCTTTCAGGCATGAGCTGATCTCTGCGCTGCTGGTACGCGGCATGTACCTCTATTATGCAGAAAAAGGTACTGACCTATTCAGTGCTCTGGCAGCAGGAGAACATCCTTCAATAAAAGACATCCTGCCTTACTGCAGAAACATAGCTGAAGAAGCTAAAGCGCAGTACCGTCCTTTCAAAGGTGAGGCGTCAGTTTCTTTATTCTGTGTACTCTGGTTAATTCTAAGTCACCACCGGCTGCCGCTGCCTTTAAATGAAAATGGAGATGATGCAGGTGATGTTACCTTCGCTGATGGCGCTCACAGCCTCAGGGAATTATTTTCATATATAACAGCAGGAAAAACCTACAGGCGCTCCATAGAAAAAGATTCTGAACAGAGCACTGAAAACTTCAAAGCAGAACTCGAGCAATGCTTCACTTTTTCAGAAGATTTAGCGGTCTTTTCAGACAAGTGGCGCCACGAATTAAAAAAGTGGTGCCTAAGACTTAAAGACATCTCCGCACAGTTAGAAGAGTGCTCGCAAAGTGGCGCTCTGCGCAGCGTATTAAAGTATGCAAGACTGTCTTTAATGCTCGGTGATCATTTCTACTCATCACAACAGGCCGATACTACTTGGCAAAGCGACTGCAGACTTTATGCTAATACCGATGCCGCTCTGGGAGTTTTAAGTCAGAGACTGGATGAACACCTCTCAGGAGTAAAAGCAGCCGCTCTCAAGGTAGCCCATTACCTTCCCTGTTTAGAGAGTGAGCTTCAGACTACAGATACCGTCCGAGAGTTAAAGCGTAAAGCTGAAGGCAGATTTGTCTGGCAGGACAAAGCCGCTGATGCTATTAAAAGCTTCAGAAAGTCCCATCCAGAGGATTCTGGTGCATTCATACTGAATATGGCAGGCACCGACTGCGGTAAAACCACCGCCAATGCCAAGATTATGTCAGCACTTTGCAAAGAGCAGCATAAACTGCGTTTTACGCTAGCCCTTGGTCTGCGCTCACTTACGCTGCAGACCGGTGACGAATACCGCAATAGATTAAAGCTTGATACAGATGATCTGGCGGTAGTTATTGGCTCTGGTGCCGTACAGTATATGTACGAGCAGGACAAGAAAGAAGAAGAGAAGCAGGAGTCCTTTAACAGCGACAAAGTCTTAGGTTCAGAGTCTGCAGAGCAGCTGTTTGACGCTGACACCTATTATGAAGGCGCTCTACCGCAGGAAGGTTTTGCTACCCTTTTTAGAAATAAAAAAGCAGCCCAAATGCTCTATGCTCCGGTAGTCTGCTGCACTATCGACCATATAATGGGTGCTACCGAATGCAGCCGAGGCGGTCAGTACATGGTGCCATTCCTGCGGCTGATGTCCTCAGATCTAGTATAATATTCGCTAAATTCGTTAACTAATT
>DMTG01000142.1 GCA_003477345.1 Succinivibrionaceae bacterium
CGGCACCACGCTTTTAGGCGCCGATGACAAGGCAGGCGTTGCCGTGCTCGTGCGCCTTCTCTATGAGCTGGTAAGCGATCCGTCCTTTAAGCACGGGCCTGTCACTGTGGTCTTTTCTGTAGACGAGGAAATCGGTACCTCCTCTTCGCATATCGACCTTAAGAAAGTGGACTGCGATTTCGGAGTCACTGTTGACGGCAGCGAGCTTGGCGAGCTGGATGTGGCTACCTTCAACGCTGAAGGGGCCAGCTTCAGCATCAAAGGCCGCAGCGTGCACACGGGCTCTGCCTACAAGGCTCTCGTGAATGCCGTGAACGTAGGCTGTGAGTTTCTCTCCATGCTCCCGCCATCGGAAAGACCTGAAACCACCCGCGACAAAGAAGGCTTTTATCACGCCTACTCCTTCAAAGGCTCTACCGGAGAGGCCGAATTTTCCATGATAATCCGCGACTTTTCAAAAGAGGGCCTCAAAGCGCGCATTGCATATCTGGACAGTCTGGTCGCTCTTTTCAATCAGCGTTTAGGCTATGAGGCCGTAAGCTGGTCACACCATCATCAGTACTCTAATTTTGCTGATGTGCTAAAAGAGCGTCCTGAGATCTTAAATCTGTGCAGGCAGGCTTTCACAGATGCCGGGGTGGAGATAAAGGAGAGCTGGGTGCGCGGCGGCACTGACGGCTCCAATCTGTCCAATGCCGGTCTTCCATGCCCGAATATCTTCTGCGGAGCCCTGAACTGTCACGGCCCTTACGAGTGCCTGCCGGTCAATTCTCTGCGCAAGTCCTATGATATAGTGAAGGCCCTGGTAAAGCGCGTGGCAGAAAAACAGTGAGAACTGTGATCTTGGTCATAGGAGAGCTGCCGGCGCTAAGCCTTAGCTAACTTTAATTAACTATTCTAGACAACAGAGAGGAATACAAATGGCAAAAGTTCTTGTTACTGGAGCCAGTGGACAACTTGGACAGGAACTGACTCTCGCATTGATGACCCGGGGACATAGCGTAATCGCTGCATCTTCTCAGGATCTCGATATCACCAATGACGCCTGCGTCAACGGTGCTGTATGCGATACCAGAGTGGACGCGGTTATTAACGCGGCAGCCTACACGGATGTCGATGGGGCAGAAGGAGATATTGAAACTGCCAATGCGGTGAATGCCATCGGACCGAAGTTCCTTGCACAGTCATGCAAGCGTGCCGGTATTCCTCTCCTTCACGTTTCTACCGATTTCGTGTTCGGCCAGAACACCGGAAAACCTCACCGTGAATCCGATCCGCCTTCTCCTGAAAATGCCTATGCCAAAACCAAGCTTGCTGGGGAGAACTATATCCGCAAGAGCGGCTGCCGCTATGCAATTGTCAGAACTTCCTGGCTTTTCGGACGCTTCGGCGGCCATTTTCAGGAGCTGGTGCTGAAGCTGGCATCTAAAAATGATGAGATTAAAATTGTCGCCGATGAGCTGAGCGCGCCGACTCCTTCAAGAGCCCTGGCTGAAGCCCTGGTGCTTATGCTGGAGCAGATGACTACCACCTCTGCCTATATAGAAGGGATCTATCACTTCTGCGGCCGCCCGTACTGCACGAGAGCCGATCAGGCCAGAGTGATCCTCTCAAGGGCCCGTGCTCTCAACAAACTAGACCATGTGGTTATAGTCAGAGACGTACCGGGATCTACCTTTGACACTCCCGCTAAAAGACCGCCTGATTCAAGGCTTGATACCGCAAGAATTGAAAAACAGCTGCACATAGCCATGCCGGACTGGACTGCCTATATTGATGAAGCTCTTAAAGGTCCTGATAAAGATGATGAATAAGAAATTAAGCCTGCTCGCCTTAAGCGTAATACTGTCTTTAAGCTTAGGCGGCTGTACTCTTTTGCATACCGACTATGCAAGAACAGCGCAAATGCCGTCAGTTGACTCCTACAAACATGCAAAGGAGTTCATTGGACCTTTGCTCAGTGAAAAGTTCTGGCAGGATTTTAAGGACGAAAAGCTCAATTCTCTGATAGAAGATGCCTTTAAGGCCAATATCGATCTGCGTGTGGCAGCCAAGAATGTTGAAAAAGCAAGATACGCGCTTGATTACAGCAAAACAGACCGTATTCCGACATTAAGCGCCAGTTTAGGCTCAACTGCTAAAAGAGCGCTTGACTATCACGATTCTACCCACAAGAGCTCATCAGGCAGCTTCTCTTTATCCTATCAGACTGACCTTTTCGGCAAGGTGGAGGCTGAGGTTGAGAGCAGCTATGAGAACTTCCGTGCCACCGCCTATGACTACTGGGCCATGAGACTTACGGTTATCCAGAGCGTGTCTGAGGCCTACTGGCAGTATGCCTATGCCAAGGAAGCCGTGATGCTGGGAGAGCATGATCTTGAGGATTCAAAAAAGCGCCTCGAACTGGTCGAGGGACGTTATAACGCAGGATCCATCAGTGAAGTGGATCTTACTACCGCAAGAATCAATCATCTGCAGGTGGTAGAGACTCTGCACAGCCGTCTTATGGCGCAGGACAAGGCGAGAGCTGCCCTGGCAACTCTGCTTGGCACCACCGCCGACAAGGATTTTGCTACGGCCGATCTGGGCTATGCCGCCATTCCCAAGTTTTCTCTGGATATTCCTGCAAAGCTGTTTGCAAGGCGTCCTGATCTGATGGAGTACGAGGCTCTGGCACGCAAGGCCTATGCCGATTACAATCAGGCCAAAATGGCTTTCTTCCCGGATATTACCTTAAGCGCCGGTATAACCACCGGATCTTCGAGTACACTTGCCAATTTCCTTGCCAATCCGGTAGGTGCTCTGGGGGCTGCCG
>DMTG01000236.1 GCA_003477345.1 Succinivibrionaceae bacterium
AAGAAGATGAAAGAGCAGAGACTCTCCATTCCATCTCCTGATCATAAGAAAGAGCTTGAAAACCGAGTCTCATGAGACTGTATCAATACATGGGCAACAGTGTGATTATGCTTTCCTGCGACCGAAGTACGGGTAAGGTATCGGTACTCGGACTTCCGACGGAAGTAAAACTAATCCTGATAGCGATGGGTGATGAATGGTGCCAGTATTACCTTAAGTCGTACTATCAGGACAAGGCTTTTTAAATATTATTAACGAGGCCATGGGATGTTTTATTCTAAAATTTTACTGATCAATGTAAGAAAATCATGCGGTTTGGGACATAAAAAATTCTCAGTCCCCTATGCGCAGCAGGCTGTAAGACTGAGAATTGCAGATTCAAGAGAGCTAAAGCACTCGGGCTTTTTAAAGAGAGGACAGCTCCTTCTGAGCAAGTCCTGCTGAAGTGTCGTCAGGATAGCTCTTTATCAGCACGTCAAAGTATTTGCGGGCTTTTTCATTATCTCCTTTCTTTTTGGAAATGAGTCCGAGCTTATAGAGCGCATCCGGACGCTTGCTTGAACTTTTGAAGCTGGCGGCATTTAAAAAGCTTACACGGGCATCATCAAGTTTATTCAGCTTGTACTCTGCCTGACCCTGCCAGTACCAGGCATTAGGAGTCAGCTGAGAATTTTTGTTTTTGGCAATGAATGCAGAAAAAGCCTTTTCTGCACCGGCTAAATCATTCTTTAAGATAAGCGCATAGGCTGCATCATACTCTGCTTTACCCTCTGCACTAAGAGGACTTAAGCTGTCCTGACTCTGGGTCTGCGCTGCTGCAGGTACAGTTTTTTTGGCAGCAGAGGCATTCTCCTTTACAGCAGGGCTCTGCGGGGCAGTCTCAGTGGCTGCAGGCTTTGGCTCAGGATTTGCTGCAAATTTTGCCAGCTGCTCTTTTAAAGATGCATTCTCTTTACTTAAAGCGTCCAGCTTATGGTTTAATTCTTCTATCTCGCCATCGTGAGAGGCTATACGGGCCTGCAGCACCTCAATGCTGTTCTGCATCTGAAGCATGCCGCGCTGCTGGGCGTTTAACTGAGTCTCCAGATCATCTGCATAAGACAGATCGGCAAAACCAAAAAACACTACTATCAGCAGAGTGCTGCTTAACATTATGAATCTCATTTTCTATCCTGTGGTCTGGTTTCTGTATTCAAAAAAGACGCCACTGAGGCGTCTTTTTTTCACTTGATAGACTGGTATTTCTTCAAGACTTTACTTTAGTAATTTAATACCGCACGGCGGTTCTGAGACCAGGAAGCCTCACTGTGACCTGGATCTACAGGCTTCTCTTCACCGTAGCTTACAATTGACAGCTGATTTACATCAACGCCCAGATTCTGCATGTATCTGGCAACCGCTCTGGCTCTGCGCTCGCCTAAGGCAATGTTGTACTCAGGGGTGCCGCGCTCGTCGGTATGACCTTCGATGATCACGCGGGCATCAGGATTGTTGCGCAGATACTTGGCATTGGCCTGCATAACCTCTACGTACTTGTCCTGGATCTGATCAGAGTCATAGTTGAAGTAGACGGTGTGAGCATTGGCAAGCTCAGATGGGCCGTTCCAGCCGTCACTGACACCGTTGCCTACGGTTAAAGAACCGTCTGAATCCAGACTTTCAAATGACTGACCGTCACCGTCGCTGACTAATGAAGCAGTATCTCCGGAATCTGTGCTGCAGGCATTCAGTGAGAGCATTGCGATTCCACAGACAATTGCAAACAGATATTTCTTAAACATTTTCTTTTTCCTTAAATCATCTATTTAGCAAGTAAAGGCCCCCATGCTGGCGCACTGACCTCGCCTGAGGTGGATGGAAGATTGGCTTTAAAGCGGCCGTCAGCCGAGACGATAGCTAAGCCCTTACGTCCCTGATAAACCGTACTATATATTACCATACTTCCGTTAGGTGCTACGCTAGGAGATTCATCAAGACTTGACGTAGTAAGCATATATAAGCTGCCGTCTGCGTCCATTCTGGCTACTCTATAGCCTTTCTGCTGAGTAATAACTATAAGAGAGTTTGAACCTGGAATAGCCCTTGCGGACAGGTTCATCTGACCCTGATAGGTTACTCTTTCAGTATTGTGGGTTGCAAAATCAAACTTGTAGATCTGAGCCTTGCCTCCACGCTCGGAGGTAAAGAACAGAGTTCTGCTGTCAGCAGACCAGTTAGGCTCGGTATCAATAGCAGGATTTGCAGTAACTCTTACAAGCTTCTTGCTTGAAAGGTCAAAATAGTAAATATCCGGCTGTCCGTCCTTGGACAGGGTCATGGCAATCTTTGAGCCGTCAGGTGACCAGGCAGGTGAGCTGTTAAGACCTGAGAAAGATGCCAGCTTGGTGCGCTTCTTTGAGTAGATATCCTGAACATAGATGCTAGGAGCACGGTTCTCGAAGCTCACATAGGCAATTCTGCTTCCATCAGGAGACCAGGATGGAGTCATGATAGGCTGGGTTGACTTCAGCACCGGCACTTCATTGTAGCCGTCGTAGTCAGAGGTCATCAGCTGATAAGGATATTTTGTGCCGTGTCTGGTTACGATATAGGCGATTCTGGTTCTGAAAGCGCCCTTCTGACCAGTAAACAGCTCGTAGACTCTGTCAGATACACGGTGCGCAGCCTGACGCATGGTGGCATTGGAGGAATTACCGCGGTAGTGGGCCAGCACCTTGCCTTTATTGTTGCCCTGCAGACCAGTGACGACAAATTCCACATTATAGCCGCTGCCTTCAGGCACCACTTCTCCGGTAACTGCAACCTCAGCTCCGCTG
>DMTG01000166.1 GCA_003477345.1 Succinivibrionaceae bacterium
CTTTAGTCGTGGGAGTATGTCAATAAGAATCCATAGTGTTAGTTTACAGCTACCTCAGGCCTGACCTGAGGTATGAATGATTTAAGCTGTTTGGTTGATTTAGATTTTAAAATCAGCCTACTTCAGATTCTTAGGATCGATCTCAAAATGCTGGTAGTCCTTAAGGCTCTTCCAGTCCCCGCCCCACTCAAAGCCGTGCTTTAAAAAGAGCTTATAGGCAAGATCGGTCTTGTCTATCATGTGGGAGTATACCTGCGTTCTGCTGCAGTAGTCGGCTGCCGTTGCAGGCTGTACGTAAAGCGTGCCGTCTTTTCTTAGCTTGCAGTATGGATTGTAAAAGGTGTTGATATCGACAGCCAGACCCTGGGCATGTTTTGAGATGACGCTGGTGCCTTTTACTTCTCTGTAGCAGAAGGCTGAGGTGTTGTTGTCTCTCATCTGCTTTTCATCATCCGCATCGTAGTAGTCAGGCAGAATGATCTTGTCAATCTGATAGCCGTTTTTATAAAGCTCCAGGAAGATGTCCTTTAAGGTGCCAGCAATGGCCTTGTTGCAGATAAGCTCTCCCACCTTTGTGACATTATTGAAGTCTACATGCAGCACCTTCAGGTACCTTAAATCCTCACGCTGGATATGCGGATTCTTCTTATAGGTTTTATTCTGCATGAAATACCAGATATCATCCGGGATCTCCGAGACTCTGAAACAGTCAGCAGCATTGATTTTTGCAATGGTCTCAGCTGTCAGGATATCCCCGGCTCCAAGCTTTGCAAAATCATCTGCTGCGAAGGCGGAAGGGTCTGCAAGACATAAAGACAGAATACAGGCAGCAGACAGTTTTTTTAAACAGGTTTTATAAGACATAAGTACTCCGTAGGTACAGGCTTGGGCACTAAACTTATATGGCAGCGATATAAACAGGATTATTTATCGCCATAAGTGCGCTCGCATAAATAGTTTCATTTACCAATGGTTATTATCATAGCCTTAAAAGCATGAGAAAAACATGACTGCCTTAAAAATTACGGCTTTACTCAGGTGCCGTATATGGATGTGTGAATCTAAACCACTCTAATGCATAAAAAGTAAGTTTCATCATTTTCCTGGCCATTTTCCTGGCGCACTGCTAAGACCCGCGCCAGCAGTCCTGCCAGCAGAAAGATTTATCAACTAATACTGTATGAGCAATAGGTTCCAACAACCGTCAAAGCGCAAAAAAACATTTCTGTTTATTGTGAGCAGCTGCAGAGATATTGAAGATGTCTGCTGGTTAAGGCAGAAGTATTCAAAGAAAGCGACTGATACTCATAAAACAGCTACTGCGCAAGCGCTAAAGATAAAACAAATATATAACAGTTAGTTATATCTATATACATTTAAAATCCATTTTCTTTGTCATCTTTCAAAAGAACCTCCGGCATTTTCTGCTTTTTTGCAATATTTATACTGCAGCGCTCAGCATTTCTAAAAAATTCCTAATAATATAGAAAGCAAATTCAGTAATAAAAAAACTGCAGAGAAGCTAGAGTCAGGTACAGCCATAAGAGATAAGCCAGTATGATAAATTCATATAATCTGCCCTATTCAGATACCCTGCCTGTTAATAAACTCTCGGCAGTCTTCAGCAGCACGACTGCCTCCTATAAGTTCTACTGGTTTTTAGGCATACTCGATCTTATAGAAGAACATAACCTTGCCCAGAATAATACCGTCTCAGAGCCTAACCGTATCAGTCTCAGAATGATAGATATTGCATGCAGGATGGTCATTAATTCCTGGTATCCTCTCTACTGCAGAGTGAATTTCGGTCCTTCCGATAAACTCAGCACTATCAGAGAGGCACTTATAAAAGCATTCAAGCTTTCTGAAGATGCAGACAGAAAGGAGCTTGAAAATGCCTTTCGTACAGATACCATAGGAACAATTGAAAAGAGTCTGCGACCTCTTCTGACCTATGTCCCCTACCGTTTTTTAAGTCCCTGGACCGGCAGCAGCGACAGTAATCAATACATTGCAGAACGCTCGCTGCAAAAGGACTGTCAGTGTATGTATGCAGTCTTAAACGAGGAAAAAGAAATAGTAATAGCTCCAGACTGGCTCAACTACCTATCAGTAAACCTCATGGTTCTCAGAGACTTTATCTACTGGAATCTTTTTCTCTATCTGCAGCGCAGAAATCCGCATGATCAGTTCATTGCAGGCAAAATTCTAAGAGCCGAGCAGCGTGAATCCCTAAGTACCCGGCGTGAACTCTGGAATACTGCTATAGAACAGGGAGTTGACATCATCTGCCCTTATACAGAAAAGAAGGTTGTAACCACTCTCTACGATCTTGATCATTTCATACCGTGGCGCTACGTCTGCAATAATCTGATGTGGAACCTCACTCCTGCCGATCCGTCCATCAACCGCTCCAAAGGCGACTCGCTTCCTGATATGGATGCCTATCTGTATCACTTTGCCTGCAACCAGCGCGAGATGATAAGAGTACTTGCAGAAGACAAAACTGCAGTCAGAAATAGTGCTGCCATAAAGGATGACTATCTCTCCTTAGGCGTTACGCTAGAAGAGCTCGCCTCCATGGATGACAGCTCAATTATAAGTTTTTACGACAAACTTATAAGGCCTTATTTTCTGCAGGCCAGCAACATTGGTTTTCCTGTTTGGAAATTTAATAAGTGATCAGCCATGAATAAATATTCAGACAAGACCATAGACTACTACAATACCAACAGTTCTGATTTTATTAATGATACCAAGAAGGTAGAGTTTTCAGAGCTTCAGAACAGGTTCCTCTCTTTGCTGCCTGAAGATGCGCTGATTTTAGATCTTGGCTGCGGCAGCGGCCGTGACAGCCGCTATTTTTTAGATAAAGGCAGCAGAGTAACCGCCGTGGATGCTTCCTTAGAAATGTGCAGGCAGGCCTCAGTCTTTACGGGTCTTGATGTCATAAATGCAACCTTTGAAGCTTTTGAAACGGCGAAGAGATTTGACGGCATCTGGGCCTGCGCTTCCCTTGTACATGTAGAAAGATCAGAGCTTCCTTTTATCATAAATAAATATGCCGCCATGCTCAAAAAGAGCGGTATCTTCTACCTGTCATTCAAGTACGGTGACTTTGAAGGTCTGCGCGGTGGACGCTATTTCAATGACCTGACTGAAGAACTTTTTATGCAGATAATCTCAGATACTGCTAATATAAATATGCTTTCAACTGGCATAACCTATGATGTAAGACCGGCAAGACACAAAGAACGCTGGCTTAACTGCTTTCTGAAAAAGACTGCCTGATAAGAGGAATGTATGAGAACTTTGCTGATGTTAAGAGGAGCTCCTGGCTGCGGTAAATCTACCTTTGTCAGAGAACATCAGCTTGAGCCTTATACCATATCATCAGATACCGTAAGACTTTTATACCGGGCTCCGGTTCTGGATCTCAACGGCAGA
>DMTG01000306.1 GCA_003477345.1 Succinivibrionaceae bacterium
CCGTTAATTCTGGAAATGATTAAGGCAGCGTCCTTGCCGAGACCATTTAAGATAACGCGCAGCGGTTTTTTGCGGACCTTGTTGGCTGAACGGGCGATCCCGATAGCGCCTTCAGCGGCAGCGAAGGATTCGTGGCCGGCTAAGAAAGCGAAGCAGTCGGTTTTTTCGTCGAGGAGCATTGCGCCGAGGTTGCCGTGGCCTAAGCCAACCTTACGATCCTCAGCAACGGAACCAGGAATACAGAAAGCCTGTAAACCGATACCAATTGCAGCAGCTGCGTCAGCAGCAACCTTGCAGTCTTTCTTAATTGCGATTGCTGCGCCACAGGTATATGCCCAGCAAGCATTTTCAAAAGCAATTCCCTGAATTTCGCGAACAGTCTTGTATGGGTCTAAACCATGCTGTGCGCAGATTTCTTTTGCTTCTTCTACAGACTTGATACCGTACTCGTTTAATACTTTGTTAACTTTGTCGATACGGCGCTCATAACTTTCAAATAATGCCATTTTTAGTACACCTCTTCTTATTCTTTTCTAGGATCAATGTACTTTGCGGCATTATCCCACTGACCGTAATGGCCGCGGATCTTGTCCAAAGCGTCCTTGCCCGACATTTCTGGGTGCTCTTTTAAGAGATCCATAAGTTTGCCAAGGTTAACAAACTCATAACCAACGATCTCATCGTTCTTGTTTAATGCAAGACGAGTTACATAGCCTTCGGTCATCTCCAGATAACGTGGGCCTTTCTTATTAGAAGCGAAGTGAGTACCAATCTGGCTGCGCAGATTCTTACCAAGATCTTCTAATGAAGCACCTACTGGAAGACCACCCTCTGAGAAAGCAGTCTGTGTACGGCCATAAACAATCTGAAGGAATAATTCACGGTAAGCAGTATTGATTGCATCGCAAACCAGGTCGGTGTTTAAACCTTCCAGAAGAGTTTTGCCGATGAGGATCTCAGATGCCATAGCAGCAGAGTGAGTCATGCCAGAGCAGCCGAGAGTTTCAACTAAAGCTTCCTGAATAATACCGTCTTTAACGTTAAGAGTGAGTTTGCACGCGCCCTGCTGAGGAGCACACCAACCCACACCGTGAGTCAGACCGCTTATATCCTTGATTTCTTTAGCCTGAACCCATTTGCCCTCTTCAGGGATAGGAGCAGGACCATGATATGCACCCTTGGTTACTGGGCACATCTGCTCTACTTCTTTTGAATAGATCATTGGTGGTACCTAACTTTAATAAAACTAAGGAATTTTCCTTTAGTACAAAGAATGTGTTCTTTTATATTAAATATATAAGCGTCGAATCTTCGAATAAGAAAAAGCCCGACATTCAAATCTACATGTGACCTGAGAAAAAAATTTTTTCTCCGAAGAAAAATTCTGTTCTTAAAAAAATACAAAATCAGTCTTGATGCAGTGGTCAACCGCAATTTCAGTATTTTAGCACCGATTTTAATCAGTTCAATTATCAGAGAAAGACATTTAAAGCATACTAATAACTAGTCCTTTGTTATAACGAATTTTTATTGAATATATTTTGTAAAAAAAATTGATCAGTGCAGCAATTTGTTCAAAAGTTAGTCTTTAATTTATATAATTTTTTTTAACAATTTTTATAAAAAATTATCAACAAAAACGCTTGATACCACTAACTTAAAGTTTTTAAGACTAAAAGTATCTTGAATGTTCAAATGATAATGATATAGAATAACTTTGTTGATCTAAAATCAACACGGTAAGACAAGCCAATTAGAGATTTCGGAATATATAAAAATAAATAATTCTGTTTATTTTTAAATATCTTGAAAACGCCTCGAACTTATCTGACATATGTCATTAAGCTCGCGTTTCTGAGGATAAAGTTCTCAGAATAATGTCTGCCTATGCATAATACTTAGTATTCTGCGAGATAATTAGTGTTTTTTTCTAGTTGAAGGCACAGAAAACTGTATTTATGTTTTGTCTGCATTAATTACAGTTTGGTTACAAATGACGGCAAGATTCGACATATTCGCCTATTGCCACCCTGAACAATCGACAATAATAAAAGGCAAGATAAAATGATCAAAAATCAGACAGATACCACTATTAGCTGGTTCATCAGCCAATGCCACATTCATAAATATAATGCTAAAAGCAATATTATTCATGCTGGCGAAAAAGCAGAAACTCTGTACTACATAACTAAAGGTTCTGTTGTAGTGTTAATCAAGGATAAAGATGGAAAAGAAATGATTCTGTCTTATCTGAATCAGGGTGATTTTATCGGCGAGGTAGGTTTATTTGACACTTCAGAAAATCCGGTTCGCACTGCATGGGTAAAAGCCAAGGGTGCATGTGAAGTCGCTGAAGTATCCTACAGCAAGTTCAAACAGCTTGTACAGGTAAATCCAGAAATTCTCATGAGACTTACCGCTCAGCTTTCCCATCGTTTATCTGCTACTTCTGCAAAGGTAGGAAGCCTTGCATTCATGGATGTTGCAGGTCGTATTGCCAAGACTCTTATGAATCTTGCTCACCAGCCTGAAGCAATGACTCATCCTGATGGAATGCAGATTAAAATCACCAGACAGGAAATCGGACAGATTGTCGGATGTTCAAGAGAAACTGTTGGTAGAATTTTAAAGATGATGGAAGAAGATCATCTCATTACCGCGCATGGCAAAACAATTGTCGTGTTTGGAGCTAGATAATTATAATTATCAAGCCATAAAAGAGCCGCAAGGCTCTTTTGTTGTTTAAATTTAATTCGGAGAAAAAGACATGGCATCTCTGCTGGAAAAAGGAATCCATTCTTTTAATAAGGAAGATCTGCTCGCCTGCAGTCGTGGCGAACTTTTTGGAAAAGGAAACAGTCAGCTACCTGCTCCTAATATGCTAATGTTTGATCGCATTACTGAAATAAGTGCAGAAGGCGGAAAACATGGCCTTGGTTTTGTAACCGCAGAATTGGATATCAATCCAGATCTCTGGTTCTTTGAATGCCATTTTCCTGGAGATCCTGTTATGCCTGGATGCCTAGGCTTAGATGCAATGTGGCAGCTGGTTGGATTCTTTCTCGGCTGGAGAGGTGGTCCTGGCAAAGGAAGAGCTCTCGGTGTAAGCAAAGTAAAATTCCAAG